>JAZLJI010000086.1:0-2664 GCA_045617825.1 Lachnospiraceae bacterium | reverse complement strand
TATCGACGCGCTTCAGGAAAGAATCGTAAATATCCGCAGCGAGAAGATAACAAGCGATAACATCTACCAATTTCTGCAGTTCTATGGTACGATGTATAATAGCTTCACGGACGCAGAGAAAAAGGAGTTCATGAAGACCTTCATTGAAAAAGTTGAAATCTACAAAGAACCCCTTTCTAATGGCCAACTCTTAAAGAAAATCACTTTTGCTTTCCCTGTGTTTTATAATGGTGAAGAACTGCGCGAAATCAGTTGGGACGAAAAATTTACTGGCGAGACCGGTGCCGTGCAGGGCATGCAGGAAAACCACATCGCCTTTGACGACGGCTACGTGGGGACGGTCCGCGAGATCGAGCAGAACGTCATCACCGTCGGCAAGAGCCTGGCCTTCGTCACCGCCGGCTACGAGATGTTCAATGTGAACGGCGAGGACACCAAGGAAAGATCTCCCTTTGCCATCACCTTCGTCTGCACCTGCGGTCAGGGCCACGAATATATGCCCTCCTTCCAGGCACACCACTACGGCATCCTGGGAGCCGACCAGCAGACGCCCTATGAGGTAAAGGCAGCCCAGTGCAACGTGGTGCCCGGCACCGCGGAGGATCTGGTGGACGGCCTCGTCGGCATGCTGGATCAGCTTTGGGCCAATCTGGGACTGAGCGATAAGGACATCGACAAGACCGTAGCCAAGGCGCCTCAGCATTTCGACAGAGCGGAGCTGCTGGCTAAGTCCAAGGAAGAGGAGATCTCCGAGTCCGGCAATCTGGCTCTGGCGGCGACCGTGACCACCACCTACGAATTTGTGAACAAGGCCAGCTTCCCGCTCAGCATGATCAACGACGGCAAGCATGCCGTGGAC
The DNA here is from genome assembly GCA_045617825.1 of Lachnospiraceae bacterium. Taxonomy (GTDB): domain Bacteria; phylum Bacillota; class Clostridia; order Lachnospirales; family Lachnospiraceae; genus UBA6987. The sequence continues at coordinate 1,805 of JAZLJI010000086.1, read as the reverse complement.
GGCACCAACATGGCGGCCCTGAAGTTCAAGGAGGGCGGCGAGATCCTGTTCGATCTGGGGAAGAACTACCAGGTCACCGGCTACAACATCTGGAATTATGAATGGTGGAAGACCTACGGTCTGGTGACCGGCTGGGAGGTCTATGCCTCCACGGACGGCGCGTCCTATACGAAGGTGGGCAGCGGCTCAATCGATACCTCTGCTGTGGGCACCCTCAAGTACGCGTCCGATTTCATGGGCGGCAAGCCTGACGGTGAGACCTTTGCCGCGCCCGTAACGGCCCGCTATATCAAGCTGGTCGTCACGAGCTGCCACAAGGGCACCAAGAATACCGATGCCGCCAATATCCGCCTGTATGAAGTGGATATCCTGGGCCATGAATAATTGGTCCCGCTCATCGCGGATCCTGAGAAACAGAAGAGGAGTGCGGGGGAAAACCCCGCAGGCCTCTTTTCTTATCGGCACTTCCGTGTCAGAAAACAAACGTTTATGCTTCTTCCTTAACGACTTCCGCTTCGGGAGCGTTGCGGCGGATGGAATCGATACCGTTCAGGCAGCTGGCCTTGGCCTTGTAGCCCTCGCCGGTGGCAATGATCTCACCGTTCTTAGCCTTCAGACGGAAACGGAATTCGCCGGCCTTGTCCTTGTAAACCTCGAACTTGGGGTTGGTCACGGCAGCGAAATCGGCAACGGTCTGATCCTCCAGCTTGGCCTCAACGGCATTCTTACGAACACTGTCAATACCGTTCATGCAGGCCTTCTCGGTGGAATAGCTCTCGCTGACGGCGATCACTTCGCCGTTGCTGGCCTTAAGATTGAAGCGGAAACCGCTCTTGCCTTCTTTAACAACAAATTTACCCATAGTGCACCCTCCTTTTATGGTATTTTCATCCTAACACAGGCCTCGGTAAATTGCAATATCTTTCTCCTTAATATCGTAAAAAACGGACGAAAGCGGCAGAAGCGAAAAAAACGGCAGGCTCCGAAAAATAGTCCTTGACAAAAGCGATCGCGCAGGGTATATTAAAAACGAAAACAATAATCATTATTATTTAGGGAGGGACATGGATACCGTACGCAACCACAGCAAAAAACGTGACGCGATCTATCAGACGCTGGCTGCCACGGATACGCATCCCTCGGCCGAATGGATCTACCTGCAGCTGAAGGACCGGATCCCGGACCTCAGTTTGGGGACGGTGTACCGGAACCTGAAGCTTTTCCAGCAGGAGGGCCGCATCATTTCCGTGGCCACGGTGAAGGGAACGGAGCGCTTTGACGCGAATACCCATCCCCACACGCATTTGCTGTGCCGCTGCTGCGGAGCGGTGGTGGACCTCCATCTGGTGAAGCTTCCCGAGGAGGTCAGGGAACAGGTCCGGGAGGAGACCGGCAGCCTGCCTGAGGGCTGGGACCTGAATTTTTACGGCTGCTGCCGGGAATGCCGTCAGAAACAAAGTGTATCAAAGAAACAAAATGAATAAATGGAGGATGTTGTTATGAAGTTTGTATGCCCTGTCTGCGGTTACGTCCACGAAGGTGACGCTGCCCCTGAGTTCTGCCCCGTCTGCAAGGTCCCCGGAAGCAAGTTCACGGTCCAGGCCGATGAGCTGAGCTGGGCTGCCGAGCACGTGATCGGTGCCGGCAAGCAGATACCGGATACCGTTCCCGCCGAGGATAAGGCGGCGATCCTGGCCGGTCTGAAGGCGAATTTTGAGGGCGAATGCACCGAGGTCGGCATGTATCTGGCCATGGCCCGCGCCGCCCACAGAGAAGGCTATCCCGAGATCGGTCTGTACTGGGAG
>JAZLJI010000085.1:0-2494 GCA_045617825.1 Lachnospiraceae bacterium | reverse complement strand
CTGGGCGGCCTGCCCACGCCCCGTCTGCCGGCTGAGATCCGGGAAGGCACAGTGACCCGCTCCGACGGGGTCTCCGTGGACCGGGAGTACCGGGCCGGAGCCCTTGCGGCGCTGACCGTCGCCCGCCGGGAGCAGCCCGAGCTGGTGATCCTCCAGTCCCGCAGCCCCAGCTGCGGCGTCCGGGAGATCTATGACGGCAGCTTTTCCGGCAAACGCATCCCCGGGCAGGGCGTCACCGCCGCTCTTCTCGCGGCAAACGGCTTCCGCGTCCTGGACGTGGCCGAGCTGGCTTCCTTTGATCAACTTCACTGAAAGGAGACGCACCGATGAAACGCTCCCTGACAGCCTTATTTCTTTGCTTCATGCTCTGTCTGACGGCAGCAGGCTGCGGCAGGCGGCTGCCTCAGCCTACCGGCGCCGCCGGTGAAGAGACCGTCTCCTCCGCCGAGTCCGAGGGCGCTGCCCACGCCGAGTCCGAAGGCGCCACCCACGCCGAATCCGAGACCGCTGCGCCCGCCGAGACCGAAGGGTCCACCGCCGAAAGCGGTGAGGGCGAAAGCACCCACGCCGAGGGCCTTACGGTCCTGACCCTGAACGCCGTGGGCGACTGCACCCTGGGCAACGACGTCGATCAGCCCCAGGACCGCTGCTTCAACGCCATGTACCGCCAGGTCGGCAACGACCTCGATTATTTTCTGGGAGGCGTCCGGCAGATATTTGCCGCGGATGACCTCACGATAGCGAATCTGGAATGCACCCTGACCGACCGGGGCGCGGAGGCGCAGAAGGTCTGGAGCTTCCGGGGCGAGCCCGCCTACGCGAAGATCCTGAGCCGCAGCTCCGTGGAGGCGGCCACCTTTGCCAATAACCACAACCGGGACTACGGGGACGTCAGCTATACCGACACCATCAGCCATCTGACGGCGGAAGGCGTCGCCGTGGCGGTGGAGGACCGCACGGTCCTGCTGGAGGTGAAGGGCATCAAGGTCGGCCTTTTCGCCGTCCAATCCGCGTTCCTGGCCGGCGAAGGCACCGCCAACCGCGAATATTACGATACCGGGGCGCTGAAGACCCGCACCGACAGCTGCATCAGCGCGCTGAAGGCCCAGGGGGCCCAGCTCATCATTGCCGCCTATCACTGGGGCATCGAGGGTGCCGATTCCGTCACGGCCCAGCAGAAGGAGCTGGGGCATTACGCGGTGGACCGGGGCGCCGATCTGGTGCTGGGGACCCACCCCCACTGCCTCCAGCCCGTCGAATGCTATCAGGGCCGCTATATCGTCTACAGTCTGGCCAATTTCTGCTACGGCGGCCACACCAATCCCGGAGACAAGGACACCTTCATCTGGCAGCAGCAGTTCTGCTTCGCGGACGGCGTTCTCACCGACTGCCGCGCGGCCAGGCTCATCCCCTGCAGCCTTTCCGGTGCCTCCGACCGCAATGACTACCGGCCGGTAACGGTCTCGGGAAATGCCGCGCAGAATATCATTTCCCGTATCAACAGAATGAACGGCAGCGCCGGCTTCTCCCTGAGGATCGGAGGGGACGGCACCGTCAATCCGTAAACACGAAGCAGGCAAAGCCTGACGCTCCGGCCGGGGCTCCCGCGTTTTCCGCGGGAGCCCCGGCCGGAAGGAGGAGATCTCATGACCCGAAAGCTATATTATGATGACCCGCGCCTCAGGCGCTTTACCGCCTCCGTGACCGCCTGCGAGCCCTGCGGGGAGGGATTTGCCGTGATCCTGGACCAGACCGCCTTCTATCCCGAGGGCGGCGGCCAGCCCACGGACCTGGGCAGCCTGAACGGGCTCCCGGTGCAGTTCGTCCGGGACCGCGGCGACGAGATCCTGCATCTCATGAAGGAACCGCTGGCCCCCGGGACGCCGGTCGAGGGCGTGATCGACGCGGACAGACGGGACGATCTGACCGTCCAGCACTCCGGCGAACACATCCTCAGCGGCCTCATCTGCCGACATTTTTCCTGCGACAACGTGGGCTTCCATATCAGTGAGGATTTTGTGACCATCGACTTCAACGCCCAGATCGGCTGGGAGGAGCTGCTGCCGCTCGAGGCGGAGGCCAACCGCCTGGTACGGGCGAACCTGCCGGTGCATATCTTCTATCCCACCCCCGAGGAGCTGGAAACGCTCGCCTACCGCAGCAAAAAAGCTCTGAGCGGCGCGGTGCGCATCGTGGAATTCCCCGGAGCGGACGTCTGCGCCTGCTGCGGCACCCACGTGGTCACCACCGGCGAGATCGGTCTGATCAAGCTGGTCAGCTGCGAGAGCCACCGGGGCGGCGTGCGGATCCAGATGGCCTCCGGCGCGCGGGCCCTGGCCTACGTGAACATGCTCTGGCGGGAGAACAGCCGGGTCTCTCAGGCCCTTTCCGCCAAGCCCGAGGCCATAGGCGCCGCCGCGGAACGGGCCGTCCGGGAGATCCAGCAGCTGAAGTCCCGCTGCGCCCTTCTGGAGGAGAGCTGGCTCACGGGCCG
>JAZLJI010000084.1:0-37558 GCA_045617825.1 Lachnospiraceae bacterium | reverse complement strand
GTTTGACGTTAATGAGGACGAACTCAGGGCGTAACACTGATCCGTTGGTATCCGCTAACGAAGCAAGAAGCCTTATACAGTACGAACCAAAGTCATGCACTTGGCTTGTAGAGGCCTCTTAACGAGCAGACACTAAATAATACCTTGCGCCGCCATGGCTTCGGGACCGAGGAAGCGGCTGATGATAAGCCCGTCGATAAATCCCGCACCGACCTGAGAAAACTCGATGATCGAGCCCGTCAGAAACAGCGAGAAGAACATCTTATCGGTGATCGCCCAGCGCTCGCTGTTCTTCTTTAAAAGTGATTGCAAACCCATAGCTTTTCCTCGGATTTCTCAAAAGTCGTGAATAACCATTCAGATTATATCATAGAATTTAGAGTACATCTACATTGGGAGAAGAGGAACAGATGGGAAAGTAATTGAATGTAAGCAAAAGTTTCCGGGACGGTACAGTAAGCCGCCTCAACAGACAAAAAAGATCCCGGATCTCCCTGCGGAGCTCCGGGATTTTTTTGTCTTTACGGCACTTCTCTGCGGTCTCCGCTGCTTCCGCGCCTTGCGGGTCAGTCGAAGAAGCCGAGGGTCTTGAGGCTGACAATGGTCTTTTCGAGATAGTCGATATCCGTCATCGGCCAGGAGAAGCCGAGGCGGTAGAGAACGTTCGCGGTGAAGGTATTGTCCGTCTCGACCGCGTGCAGGTCCGGGCGGTCGTTGGTCATAAGGCCCTGCAGGCGGGCATTGACCGACTTGTCGCTGAGCAGGCGGTAGTAATCCGCGTAGTACTCTTCGTCCGGGACGGGACGGATCGCCACGCCGCTGCGGTTGGCCGCCTCCACCAGCTGCCACTCGTCAAAGCCGAAACGGTTGTCGGCATGGAACGCCGTGAATCGGTCGTTCGTACCGGTCAGAAGGACCACCGCTCTCGCCGTCATATCCACGGGGGAAAATCTCATGGGGTCGGTGGCGTGGCTGACCGGGCATTTGCCGATGGTGGCAAAGCCGCGCAGGCTGTTCATGAAGGCGTTGGTGTTGAAGTTGATCTGGAACTCACCGTCGCTGTGGCGGCCCATCAGGTTGCCGATGCGGATGATCTTGCCGCGCAGGCCGTCACGTCGGATCGCCTCCAGCAGCTCCAGCTCGGCACGGTATTTCGAGATGCCGTACTGATTGTTCATGTCGTCGATGACGAAAAGCTCGTTCTCGTGCATGACAGCACGCTTCTTCCAGCTTTCCTCCGTGTGGACGCCGGGAACGGAGACCGTGGAGATCTGAATCATGCGGGCGCTGTGGGAAAGGGCGGTGCGGATCAGGTTCCGGGCGCCGTAAACGTTGATGCGCTCGATGGAGTCGTCCGCCGCGTAATGCTTGACATTGGCGGCACAGTTGATGACCGTGTCCACAGGATACGGCGCGAGGAGCTCCTCCAGGCGTTCGTCCGTGATGTCCGCGTCCAGGGCCGTGATGCGTCCGGCAAATGCTTCGTCGAAGCTCTCGCCGAAATAATACACCAGCATGCTCTTCAGCCGCTCCTCCGGGGACTCATGACGTCCCTTGCGGACCAGGCAGAGGATGCTTCCCTCCTCGCGCTCCAGCAGCTCCCGCAGGATATGGATGCCGAGGAAGCCGGTAGCACCGGTAAGCAGCACGCTGCCCAGGGGCTCGCGTTTTACCTCCGCGGCATATTCGAGCGTGTTGTACCGTAGCTCTTCCCGATATCCGGACGCGGAGTCCTCCTCCGCCGCCGCGCTTTCCTCCTTCTTTTCGGAGGTCCTGCCGCCGATGAGCCCCGCGAGCTTTTCCGGCGTGGGGTTATCGAAAATATCCTGGTATTCGACGCGGATGCCCTTCGCCATGAGCTGCATCACGACCTTCGAGGCCGAAAGAGAGGTGCCGCCCATCTCGAAGAAATCATCGTCGGCATAGTATTCGTCCAGAGACAGCACGGTCCCGAAAAGCTCGCACAGTTCCTGTTCCAGAGACTTCTTTGCGGCTCTTCTGCCGGCCTTTTTCTTCTCCGGGCGGATCTCCGGCAGGGCTTTTTTGTCGATCTTGCCGCTTGCCGTGAGCGGCATGGCGTCCAGCTGCAGGATAGCGGAGGGCACCATGTAATAGCTGAGCTTTGACCGCAGGTATTCGGTCAGCTTCGCCGTATCGACCGGGAGCGCGGCCGTGAAGAAGGCGGCCAGATAGTCCTCCGTGCCGTTGCTGCGGACGATGACCTTACTCTGGGTCACACCCTCAAAGGAGCAGATGCAGCGCTCGACTTCGTCCAGCTCCACCCGGAAGCCGCGCAGCTTCACCTGGGAGTCGTGCCGGCCGAAGAATTCCGCTTCCCCGTCCCGGTTGAGCCGGACGATATCTCCGCTGCGGTAGGCGGGCAGACCGCGGAGGGTAAAGAAGGCGGCAGCACTCTTTTCCGGCAGGCGGATATAGCCTCTGCCCACGCATTCGCCGCAGATGATCAGTTCACCGCAGGCATAGGGAGGCAGCACATTGCCGAAACGGTCGACGGTGTAGAAGGCGACGTTTGCCGCGGGACCGCCGATCGTGATGCTCTTTTCGCTCCGCAGTTCCTTGGCGCAGCAGGTCATGGTGCATTCCGTCGGACCGTAGCCGTTCAGAACGGTCAGCTCCGGCGCGATTTTTTTCAGCTCGGTGTAAAGGACAGGCGGGAAAGCCTCCGCTCCCGCAACGACGGTCCGCAGGCCCTTCGCCGCCTCGCGGAATTCCTCGCAGCCGAGCAGGTTGGTCAGATAGGAAGGGGTGGCGGACATCGTATCCACGTGGGTCTCGCGGATCAGCTTCGCCATGGCGGCCGGGTCGTGGATCTCCTTTTCGGTAGCGTAGACCACGGTCATGCCGTTCATCAGAGGCAGAAGCGAATCGAAGACGGACATGTCGAAGGCCAGGGAGCTCATGGCCAGTGCCGCCCTGCCGCGTTTTTCACCGCAGTAGGCGGCATAGGGGAAATCCGCCGGCTGCGCGCAGTTGACGAGGCTGTGGTGCTCGATCATCACGCCCTTGGGTTTGCCGGTGGAACCGGAGGTATAGATGCAATAGGCCAGCGAATCCGGAGAGATATCCGGGTCCGGATCCCGGTCCGCGTCGGTGCCTGCCTGAGAGAAGATCTCCTCCAGCGTCAGGACGAGATACGGGCGGTCCGCCGAGAAGAGGTCAGTCCTCTCCTCCTTCAGCTGCTGCGTGGTGATGACGATACGGCAGTCGGAGTCCGTCAGGCAGAACGCGGCGCGTTCATCCGGATAGGACGGCAGCAGGCCCAGGAAGGCGCCTCCGGCCTTCAGAATGCCGAGTTCCGTCACGAGCACCTCCGCGCTGCGGTCCAGCATCAGGCCGATGACGGAATCCCTGCCGACGCCGCGGGCGATGAGTGCCCAGGCGAGGACATTCGCCCGGCGGTTCAGTTCGGCGTAGCTTAGCTGCTTTCCGCCGCAGATGACAGCGGTGCGGTCCGGGCAGGAAGCGGCTTGGCGCTCGAAGAAGCGGTGTGCCGGGATATTCTCGAAACTGCGGGCGGTGTCGTTCATCGCCGCCAGCTTCTTCTCATCCGCTTCGGTAAGCAGGGAGACGTCACTGAGCTTCTCTCTGACGAGGAATTCCTGCGCCGCCGCGTCCATGGCAGCAAGAAGCTGCCCGACAAGCTCCGCACAGAACATGTCTTTGCGGTAATCCGCACGCAGCTCAAAACAGCAGTCCTTCAGGAAAATATTGACCGTGAGAGGCGCCTTGATCATGCCCGGCATCAGGTCAATGAGCTCCGCCTTTTCTCCGCAGAGAGAGTCGAAAGCAAACTCGTCTCCCTGATAGACGACGATCATGTCGGAACGGATGCCGTACGCCGACGAAACTTCGGCAAAGGAGAAAATATCATTTGCCATGCTGTTCATCAGCTGTTCCCCAGTCTCACGGATGAGACCGCGCACGGGACGGTCCGCCTCCGTGCGGACAAGCACGGGCAGGGTCTTGACGAGCATGGTGACGGAGGAGGCGAGGCGCGGGTCACTTCGTCCGTTGTATACGGTGGTGAAGACCACCTCATCCGGTCCCGTGAAGCGGCTGAGGGCAAAGCCGAAGGCCGCGTTGAAAAAGGCATTGGGCGTAAAGCTGCCGCTCTCGCAGAAGCTGCGGACGGCCTCGGGCCTTACCGCGCAGACACGGGTAATACTTCCGGCCAGAGGCTGGTCGCTCTCGGGGGCTCCGGGCGGCAGGCACTCCGTCTCACAGCCGGTGAAAATGCTGTCGTAATAGCGCTTTGCCGCCGCGAAACGTTCGGAAGCGCGGGTCTTCTCCTCCTCCAGGGCGGCCTCGAAGCCGGTATATTTCTCCGGCTCCGGCGCTCCGCCGAAATAGGCCTTTTCAATATCCTTCAGCAGGATCGCCTGGGACGTGCCGTCGGAAATGATATGGTGGATGTCCATGAAGAGGTAAACGCCCTCACCCGTTTCATAAACGGCAATGCGGTAAAGCGGCGCGCCTAAAAGCGGGAAGGACCTTACCAGCTGATCGGCGGCAGGGAGCTTTTCGCAGGTCAGCAGAGAGACCTCCGGCGCGGCCGCGTCGTTTCTGCGGGCGCGGATATTCCCTTCCGCGTCGGCGAAGAGGGTCGTCCGGACGTAGGGATGCGCGCTCAGGGCTGCCTTCACCGCCGCGGCGAGGCGGCGTGCGTCAAGACCGGTGCCAAGCTTCATGAGCATGGGCATGTTGTAATTGATGCTGTCAGGAGAAGCGCTGCACTCGACAAAGATGCCCATCTGCGTCTGCGTGAGGGGATAATCCGGCAGCCGCCCGTACGGTTCTTCGTCAACGTCTTCCTGCGCCGAGAGCAGCTTTTCAAGGGCAAGGACGGTGCTGTTTTCCTTCAGATCGCTCAGCTTCAGCGTCTTGCCGAACGCCTCGCTGAGGGCGACGTTCAGGCGCAGCGTGCCGATGGAAGTGAGCCCCGCCAGGAACAGGTCGGTATCCGTGCCGAAGCCGGAATGACCGAGGATCTCCGCGATCACGTCCGTGAGCTTCCGCTGAAGCTCATTTTCGGGCAGGCGGAGCTTTTCCGCTTTGCGTTCGGGCTTCGGGAGCGCGCGGCGGTCAATCTTCTGGTTCCGGTTCACGGGGATGCTGTCGATCTGCAGGATGACGGCGGGGACCATGTACGGCGGCTTTTCCGCCCGGATGAACGCTCCGAGGGCGTTCGTATCCACCGGGGCGTCCGAGACGACGTAACCTGCCAGATATTTGCCGCCGGCAGCGTCATCGAAGGCGGCGGCAGCGGCGTCCTTCACGCCGGGGAAGCGCCGGAGGACCTCTTCCACCTCGGTCAGTTCCACGCGGAAGCCGCGGATCTTCACCTGGCCGTCGCGCCTGCCGATGAACTGCAGATTACCGTCCGGCAGGAAGCGCACCAGGTCTCCGGTGCGGTAGACGCGCTCATATCCGGCGGGATGAGGGAAGGGATTCTCCCCGTAGGCTTCCGCCGTCTTCTCGGGGCGCCCGTGGTAGCCGTTAGTCACGTGAGGGCCGGCGATCCACAGCCCGCCTGTGCCGCCGGGGGGGGAAGAAGTCTTCCGTCCGGGGTTACGATATAGGCCTTGAGATTGTCCACCGGACGGCCGATGGGCACGTCGCGGTATTTCTTCTCGATACGCAGTCCGCTGGTCACGACCGAGCCCTCGGTGGGGCCATAGAGATTGTACAGCGCAAAGTCCGCAGGGGGATCGACCGGCGGCAGCTTCTCGCCGGCCACGGAGAGATGCCGCAGGGTCGTGAGTCCGCCCAGGAGCGCGAACTGACGGCCGACCTGGGTGGTCATGACGGCATGAGTGATGCCGTTATCGTTGAAATACGCCCTCAGGGCGATAAGATCCAGCCGGATGTCATCCGTGATCACGTGCAGCTGCGCGCCCGCGATCAGAGCGGGATAGATTTCAAAGGCATGCGCGTCAAAGCCGTAGCTGGCGTAGGCGCTCACGCGGGAGTTTTCGTCGATGTCATAGTACCTTCTGACCCATTCGGCGGTGACCATGACGTTGGCATGACGGAAGACCACGCCCTTGGGCTTTCCGGTGGAACCGGAGGTATAGAGCATGACGAAGGGATCCTCCGGCTTCGCGCAGGGCAAAGCTTCCCGGCTCTCGGGCAGGCTTTCCAGCTCCTCCGTGAGGATCCGCGTGCCGGTAAATGAGGCGCCGATCGTGTCACGGTATTCCGGCGCAGCGATCAGGAACGAGGCTCCGGCGTCTTCCGCCATCAGGTTCAGGCGCTCGGGAGGATAGGACGGGTCCAGGGGCAGATACGCGCCGCCCGCCTTGAGCACGGCCAGAGACAGCGTCACCATGCCTATGCCGCGGGGGATCAGCACGGCCGCGATCTTTCCGGGGCCGAAGCCGCGCCGCAGAAGGTACGCGGCGATCCGGTCAGTCAGCTCGTCGGTCTCGCGGTAGGTCAGGCGCACTGCACCGGCGGCGACGCAGATATTGCCCGGCGTGCGTCTGGCCTGTTCACGGAACAGGAGGGGCACGGTCTTTTCGGTATCATAGGGGTACTCCGTGCGGTTGAAACCGTCCAGACGCTCCCGGTCGTCCGCGTCCGTGAGTGCGATGGCGGATAGCTTTTCCGCCTGCAGCATGCCCGCCACCGTATTCAGGAACAGATTTGCCAGACTGCGGACCAGCCCCTCGGTGTAGAGAGCGCGGTCGTAATGCGCCAGCAGCTCATAGCCGGCATCCCCGGTGAAGAGCATGAAGTCCAGCTTTGTCTGAATGTTCCGGGTCTCGAGCGGACGCACGCGGATGTGCCCGTCCGCGAGAGCGGCACCGGCAGCGATCTCTCCCTGGTAAATGAAAACCACGTCGCTGCCGATGCCGTACTCGGCGGCAAGCTCGGCGAAGGAGACGTCGGAGTTGTCGATGGCCCCGGAGAGCGTCTCCTGCACCGCGGGAAGATAGTCCTCCGTACGGATGTCCTCATCGAAGCGGAAGGCCAGCGGCAGCGTTCTGACGAACATGCCGAGGGCTCCGGAAAGCGCCGGATCCTTTCTGCCGTGGTACGCCGTGCAGAAGCAGGAAGCCCGCGAGCCGTTGAAGCAGGCGAGCGCGTAGGCAAATGCCCCGAGGAAGAGCGTATTTTCGGAGATGCCGCGGGCACGCACAAAGCGTTCGATCTCACCCTTGCTGAATTTGCGGTCCGTACCGGTGCGGAAGCGGCCGGCAGTGTCGGGAGCGTCCGCCGTCACGGCGTCCGGGATCGGCGCGCAGTCGGGATCGGCGCCGGCAAGCAGCCTGTCGAAAAATGCCTTCGCGCGCCCCGCGGCTTCAGCGCCGCCCTTTGCCTCGGCATGGGCATAATCGAAGAGATTCCGTTCCTCGGGCAGGATCTCGCCGCCCTCGTACGCAAGGGCGATATCGGCGATGAAGCGCTCGGAGGAGGTGCCGTCGAAAATGATATGATGCACGTCGAAAAGGAAGGCGAGACCGTCCTCGCTGCGGCAGAGCTCGAAGCGGCAGAGCGGTCCCTTTTCCAGATCGAAGGGCCTCACGAAGGCCGCGCATTCGGCGGAAAGGTCCGGGACAGTCTTTTCCTCCACGGGGATCTCCCGCTCATGCAGGATCATGGAGGGCACGCCGTCCCGCAGCCCGACCGTGGTGCCGAGCACCGGACGGGCGGCAATGACCCTGCGCGCAGCAGAAAGAAATCTGTCCGGATCCGTTCCCGCGGGAAGCTCCAGGCAGATGGGAATGTTGTATTTGACGGACCCCGGGTCGGCGATGCATTCCAGATACACCCCGCGCTGGGGATCGGAAAGAGGCGTGACCTTGGGCAGGGGGTCCAGATGCGGGATGCTCTCCCGCTCTTCGCCCGTGCAGAGCGCCGCGATGCCGCGGGGCGTCCGGCCCGAAAATACCTGCGCCGGGCCCTGGATGGGAGCACCCGCCTCCATCAGCTGCAGCACCTTGATGGAATCTCCGCCCAGGGCAAAGAAATCGTCGTCGATGCCGATCCTGCCGCAGTGAAGGACCTCGGAGAAGGCGCGGCAAAGGGCTGCCTGCGTCTCATTTTCCGGCGCGGCGTAGGCGGATTTGTACCGCTCGGCATCCGGCGCGGCCAGGCTCCTGCGGTCCAGCTTTCCGTTCGGATTCTTCGGCAGCTCCGCGAGCTCCACGAAAAAGCGCGGGATCATGTATTCGGGCAGCTTCTCCCGCAGCCGCGCGCGGACCGTTTCCCCGGCGACCGGGCTGAACAGGTCGTAATAGGCGGCGATGTAGGTCTGTCCGTCCGCGTCCTCGAAGGCCTTGACGGCCGCCGTGCGGATCTCGGGCATGTGCATCATCAGGCTTTCGATCTCCATGGTCTCCACGCGCTGACCGTTGATCTTGACCATCCAGTCCTTGCGGCTCACGTAAACGAGGCGGCCCTTTTCATCCTTATAGCAGATATCTCCGGTGCGGACGCCCGTTCTGCCGTCGCCCAGGGGGATCATCGTCGCGGCGGTGCGCTTCGGATCCTTGAAGTATTGGCAGTCGAATTCACCGCAGATCCAGGTCTCGCCCTCCTGCCCGTCGGGGAGGATCTTCCCGTTCTCGTCGCAGATGCGGATCTCGATGCCCGGCATGGGGTAGCCCACGGGGCTGTTGGCATAGGCGCGGTCTAACGGGAGCCAGACGGCGTGGGAGGTCTCGGACATACCGTAGCCGTTATAGATGCGGACGCGCTCGGAATAGACGTTCGAGACCCGCTCCCCGGCCATCATTACGGTCGTCAGGGAAGGCACCCGGTCCAGATGGAAGAAGCGCATCATCTGCGGGGAAATGAAGGAGAAGTTGACCGAGAAACGGTTGAAGTAATCCTCCAGCTTCACCGCGGACCTGCGGATCTCGTCCGGGACGATATGCACGGTGGCGCCCAGAAGAAAGGGCGTGATGAATTCCACGTTGTGGACGATAAAGGAGAACAGCGCTACGGACGCCAGAACGATCCGGTCCATCTCCGCGAAATACACCATGCCGCGCTTTGCCGCGCGGGTCATGTCGCCCATGGAATGCAGGATGCCCTTGGGCTCTCCCGTGGAGCCGGAGGTATAGATCAGGAAAGCGCCGTCCTTCCCGTCCGCGGGCTCGCAGACGGGCTCGTACCGCTCAATGTCCTGCATGAAGTCCTCGGTGATCATCAGACGGGCCTCGCAGTGGCTGCGGATGTATGAGATGCGTTCCTCCGGGTAATCCGGAACGAGAGGGACCACCACGGCGCCGGCCTTGAGAACACCGAGATACGCGACAAAGTATTCCAGACGGCGGCCCATGCAGACGGGGATGAAGTCCCCCTTGCCGAGGCCCAGACTGCGGAGCTTTCCCGCGGTCAGAGAGGAAAGGCGGTCCAGCTCCGCGTAGGTGACGGAATGCGCACCTTCACCGTCTACCATCGCGATCCGGGAAGCGTAGCATTTTGCCGCTTCTTCAAACAGGTCAATATAATTCACAGCCATATCATCCTTTGTAAACGATCAGCCGAGACCCTTCTGCACAGCTTCTTTTTTCGCGTTCTCCAGCCTGACCTCGTCCCTTTCCTCGGCGCGGAACATGGAGGCCATGGGCTGGCGCTGCTTTTCCTCGGCCAGCTTCCGGAGATTCGTTCCGATCACCTCCGGGAACTTCTTCACTCTCTCCAGCAGCACCTTCGCGTCCATGTCCGCGAATTTCTTATTATCGGGGACCAGAAGGTCGTAGATCTTGTCCAGATGGCCCGAGCCCTTGCCGGGATCGAGAAGGATATCCGTAATGGGGGAGAAGGTATTCATCTTCGCCGTGCCGTTGAACAGGGCGCCCAGATAAGCGCCGGTGCTGCAGTGCTTCAGCGCGTTCGCGTCGTCCTCATGGGCCAGCTTTTCATCGTAGGTCCGGCGGATCGGCTCCTGCTTGCGGTCGTACAGCGCGGCGATCTCCTTGCTGGCGCCGTAGATCTCGCTGCCCTTCTGCTGTCCCTTTTCGGCATTTGCCTTCTCGCAGTATTTCAGCAGCTCCGCCCGGAAAATGGCGCGGGCCACAGGCTCCTGCCCGCCGTAGATCACCTTCTTTTCGCCCTGGGCCACAGCGGTCAGATCCGCCAGAGAGGTCTTGGCGGTTTCGATGATGCCGGTGACCTCCTTATTGGTCTCGATCCGCTTGATCGCCGCCTTCACGGAAAATCCCGCGTTGGCCTCGTGGTATTTCTCCATACCCAGGAAAAGCGCCTTCTTCTCCCGCATTTCCTCATAGTGAGGATTGTCCTTGTAGAAGAAGTCGTGGGCGTTTTCGCAGGCGCGGCGGTACTCCTCCGCTCTGGCCGGATCGCCGGCAAGGTCGGAGGCCGCCTTGTTCATCAGCTTGAGCTCCTTCTCCACGCTCTTCATGTAGGAGGAATTGGCGGCGTTGAATTTTTCTCTTTCACTGCGGACGTTCTCCAGACCCTTCCGGGCATTGTCGCGCAGCTGCTCTGCCTTCCGGTCCACGGCATCGGCCAGCGCGGGATCGCTCTCCAGGAGCCTCGGGACCATGTCGAAGTAAGACTTGACGGCATTAAAGGGAACGCTGTCGGGATCCCAGACCATCGTGCGGCTGTAGAAGGCAAGGCCGTTCGCGATCAGCCCGGCCAGCTTCTCATTGCTGCCGTTCTGATAGTCCTTGATGGCCTCCGCGGCCTTGTCCCTTGCGGGAGCGACCGTATTCTCGATATAGCGGCCGATGTTCTGCCGGGGAATGAAGCGGCCGTTCTCGGCGTCCTTTTCATTCATGAAATCGTTCAGATACATGGTGGACATGGCATCCGATACGATCTCGGGGTTAATATAGTCGCTGTCCTCTCCGCCCTTCCGCATCTGCCCGGAGATCTCGGGAGACGAGGCCGCCATCATGGAGAAGCAGATGAAGTCCTTGTCGCCGAAGACGGCTCTTCCGTTCTGATCCTTATGATAGTACAGATCCTCGGTGGAAAGCTTGATATCCGGGACCTTCAGCGCGGCAAACTGCTCCTTCGTGTATCTGCCGCTCTTTTCGAACTCCTCCCGGAAAACGGGGTGAGAGCCGTAGACGTCCTTCAGGCTTTGGATCCCGGCGTTCAGCTCGCCCGTGAGGGTCTTCATCCGCCGGGAGGTCTCCTCACGCTTTGCCTTTGCCGCCTCCTCGCGCTTCCTGCCGATGGCCTCGACGCTTACGGTCTCGGCGCGACGGGCCTTGATCTCCCGGATGGACGGCTGCAGGCTCGCGCGGGCAGCCTCCTTTTCGTATTCCTTCCGGCGGTTCACGCTCTGCCCGATCCGCAGCGCGCTTCCGATCCGGCTGAAGAAGCCGTACCGGACCGGTGCCGCGGGAGCGTCCAGCATATCCGCCGCGCCGGCCTTCCATTCGCCGTTCCGGCCGCGGTCAAAGGTCAGCTGGACCGGCGCCGTCTCATGCTCGGGGACGGCGAAAAGCCGGTTGGAGACGGCCAGCTCGCGCAGGCGGGCACGGGCCTGCACGTCGGCGCCGCCGCCCAGCTCCAGCGGGACAAGGTGATTCTGCGCGTCGGCATAGAACAGCCGGCCCTGATCGTTGATCCCGACGGACAGGTGAAGGGTCTCGGAAAATGCCTTGTGGATCGCCCGATCCAGCTTTCTCGCGTCATCGCCGTTCCCGGCAAAGCGGCTGTTATCGGGAGCCCGGAAGGCGGAGGTGTAGAAGGCCTCGTCCTTCTCGGCGTGATCGCTCCTGTCGGAACGTCCCGGGGCGCTTTCACTGATCTTCAGCTTGTACGCGTCACCCTCCCTGACCGCGCTGAAGCGGTAGGCGTCCCGCAGCTCGCCGGAGATCGCCCTGTTCGCGAAGGCGGTCATCTCCTCCTTCGTCCTCACGCGGCCGAACTGCTGATATACCGCCAGAGTGGCGGGGTCGTTTTCGTTGTTTTCGATCGAATTCTCAATGATCGCCAGCTCCATGACCTTGCCGCTGTTCAGGGCCTGGGAGACCGGCTCGCCGTTCTTCTGGGCGCGGTTGATCAGACTTCTCGTGAACTGGCTCTTGATGATATCCGGAAGCTCGAAGTCCGCGAAGGACTCCGTTTCGCTCTGGCCGAGCGCGCAGCAGATCGCCCGCTTTTCGCCCTTCAGGATATCGGAGGTCATCGCCAGGGCATTTACCCGGTCGCCCAGAGCCTGATAATAATCCACGGCCTTCTTCTTTCCCTCGGGCGTCTGAAGATCCCAGCCGTTCTTCTTGGCGATCACGGCATAGGCGGTGTCCTTGAAGTGGTCTCTTTCCTGCAGGATATCGTGGTTCATATCCGCCAGGCTGATGAGATGCATGGTCTTCGCGCTGAACAGGGCCTTCCCGTCGTTGAAATCGATCTTGCCGAGCTCCGTATCCAGCAGATCGCAGGTGGCCTCTGCCGCCTCCAGATTCATCCGGACGAAGTCCTCGACCCGCTTTTCGTTGACCGTATCGTAGATCGCTTTTCCGGCCTCGGCGCGGATATCCCGGCCCTTTTCGAGGTCGAAGATCTTCTCCACGTCCTCTCCCTGCGCCACCAGATGCAGGAGCGCGTGAGAGGTAAAGGCATAGCGGCTGAAGCTGGCCCGGATGTTCTCCTCCATCCTCCGCGTGAGTTGCTGGTTCGTTTCCGGCTCGCCGGTCTGCGGGTCGGTCCTCCGCTTGATGTCGCGGAACAGGTCGGCCTTCAGTCTGAGACTGCCGTTATTGACCTGGCCGATGCTTTCCGCCAGAGACAGCCGGGCAAGGAGGGCATTGATCTTCTCCTGCTCCGCCGCGGCCTGCTCGGGCGTGCGTTTGTCCTCGGCCTTGAACGTATCCGAAGCGGCAGCTCCGGCAAAGGGCTCCGCCAGCTGCCGGTCGGCCGTGACGGCCTTGTATTCGTCGGTCAGGGGCAGCTCTTCGATGCTCTCCGGGCTGAAGGAGCCGTCCTCTTCATTCAGCCGGGCAAACGTCACCTTTGCCCCGCTCAGCTGCGCGGCAAGGATGGCCTCCGGGATCAGGGCGAGCTTATCGCCTGCCACCAGCTTCCTGTCGTATTTTTCGTCATAGTCCGCGATGACCGCGCCCACGGGCCGGCCGTCGATGAAGATATAGCTCTGTCTGGACAGGCCGGTGCCCTCGAACTTACCGAAATAGCCGTCCAGCTGCTTTCCGATGGCCCGGCGGACGCTTTCGGTCTTCTCCCGGGCGTCGGCCTCCGCCCCGCGGGCAGCGGCAAGCTCCTCCGGAGCGGGCTGTGCAGGCTGAACGGGCTGGGGCTGAGCCTCCGCCTGAGGCTGTGCCTGGGCCTGCATTTCCTGTCTGAGCTGCGCGGCCTCCTCGTCACCGACCACGACGAAATCTGCCGCCGCGTCGGGCTCCTTCTGCTCCGCCACGTAATCCTCTATGATATGGACCGCTTCCTCGTGTCCGATCACCTCAAAGCCGTCGGCCTCGCGCGGAGCATTTGCCGCCTCGGGCTCCGGCTGAGGGGCCCGGGGCTCGTCGTCCCGCAGGTTCTCGGGGTCGAAGATCGAGAATTCGTTCCCGGCGTCTTCTTCCTTCTTTTCGGGCGCCTCCGCCTTTTCCTCGGGGGCCTTGGGCGTGATAAAGCGCGGAACGCCGAGGAGGTCCATTTCCTCCTCCAGCTGCTCGATCATGTTTTTCGGCTTCGGGGCCTCTTCCTTGGGTTCCTCCCGCGCCGGCTCGTCGTCCTTCAGCAGGAAGAAATCCTCGTTTTCCTCTTCCCTCGGCCGCGGCGTATAGCCGCTGTGGATCATCAGGGGAGGCACGGCCTCCTCATCCTCCGGCTCGGGAGTACGGAAAACGGGGACCGGGAAGATCGATGAGACCTCCGGAGCCTCCAGGTCCTCTTCCTGCCCTTCGGCGGCCTTTTCTTCTCTCCGTGCAGGCACCGGGGCGGGCTCTTCATATCCCTGAGGAAGGATCTCCTCCCGCGCCTCCCCGGATCCGGGCGTTACCGAGGGAGGGATCAGCATGGCAGGCACCGGCTCCTCCTGCTCTTTTTGCTCGGCCTCGGCTTCCTCCCTGGCCTTCTGTACCTCATCCTCTGCCGAGGTGATGATATCATTCAGCTCGTCCAGGTTGCGGTCCGCCCGTCTTCTGCTGTGATCGCGGAGGAAGGTCACGATCCGGACGTCGCGATCTTCATGGATGGCTCTCAGCTTTTCCGCAAGGGGATCTCCGGCCGGCTCGGCCTGGGGCTCTTCCTCCTCGGGCTCGCCGAAGCGGTACAGCAGCTGCATCGCGTCGTCCACGGCCTCTCTTCTGTCCGCGTACAGCTGCTCCTCGATCTCCTCCCGCGTCGGGCCCCCGACGATGCCTGCCCTTTCGTCTTCATAGAATTTATCGACCTTTTTCAGGTATTCCTCCCGGAGCGCATGAAACGCGTCAGACAGCTGCTGCGCGGCCTGACGGCTGTTCTTATCTCTCAGGATCTTCTCATTCTTCTCGTTACCCATGACGGTTCCTCCTTAACTGAATCCGTACCTTCTGTCACGGTGTCCCGCGGCCGGTCCGCCGCGGCTCTGTCTGCGGCGCTTTTTCGGATGACCGATCCGCTCACCGAAAGCAGCGTCAGCTGCCTGTCATGCCCGGCCTTCGCCCTCCGGGCCCTTCCCAATCTCCCGCTCCAGGCGGGACACGAATTCCTCGATGGACAGCGATCTGGCGAAGAAATAGCCCTGCGCCAGATAGTCGCCGAAGCCACGCACGTAGTTGACCATCTCCTCCGTTTCGATGCCCTCGAAGCAGATGGTATAGTTGTTCTCCTCTGAGGTGGTCCCCAGCACCAGCGAGCGGACAAAGAGCTGGTAGCTCTCGCGGCTCTTCAGGTCGCGGACGAAATTGCGGTCCAGCTTGATCTCGTCCACCGGAATATCCATTAGCAGGTTGATGGTGGAATAGCCGGTGCCCAGATCGTCGAAGGCCACGCGGATGCCCTTGCTTCTGAGCTCCGCGATCTTGGCGGCCAGGAAGCTGCTGTCCATCTCCTTGCAGCGCTCGGTCAGCTCCAGACAGAGGCCTTCCGGGGCCAGCTGGTATTTGCCGAGAATGCCCAGCACGTGCTCCACGAAGCATTCGTTCTGCAGCTGAAGCACCGTGATGTTGACGTTCATCCGGAAGGCGGGGATCTTCTTCCGGATCTCCACCGCGTCCTTGACGGCCTGGTTCAGGATCCCCAGACCCAGCCGGTAATAGCAGGGATCGTTTTCCAGGAAGGCGATGAATTTGCCGGGAGCGATCTCGCCGTGCACGGGATGGATCCAGCGCAGCAGCGCCTCGGCGCCCACGGTCTTCCAGCTGGCCACGTCGACGATCGGCTGATACTGCAGCTGGAAATACTTCATCTCCGACAGCGCGTCCCTGTGGATCTCTGAAAGCAGCGAGAAGTCCGCGTTGGTGATCTTCTCGTTGTGGTAGCCGTAGATCACCAGCTTGTTTCTGCGGAAGTAGATCGACTCCTCCAGCACGTACACCAGGGTCCGGCGCATATCCTGGACCCGGAGATGCTCGCCGTGATTGAGCAGCGCGCCGCCGGACAGGATCACCGGGATCGTGCCCACGCCGGTCTCCACGCCCCTGGCCAGCCGCGACGAGATCAGATTATAGTAATTTTCGATCTGCTCCGCGTCATCGTGCCCGAACAGGATGGTGAAATTGACCGCGTTATTGCAGAACACCTCTCCGCTGTCTCCCAGCTCTGCGCGCAGGGTCTCCGCGATCTTCTGGATGATCCTGTCGCCGCTGCTGTAGCCGTAGAGCATGTTGACCCGGCCGAAATTGACCAGCTTGAGCTTCAGCAGCGCGAAGGGCTTCTCCTCGTCCATGAGCAGGCATACGGAGGAGGTCAGCGCCTCGAAGTTCCGCAGGCCCGAGACCTTATCGGTATTGTCCTCCACGCCGTGATTGACCATGTAGCCGGTGAAGAAGGAGCCGCCCTCCGCGTTGTCCCGGTAAATGGCGCCGTGGCAGGAAACGGAAACGTAGGAGCCGTCCCCCCTTCTGGCCAGGTATTCGTAGTTGTGGTATTTCTTGTGACCGTTGATCACGGAGGCGATATCCTCCAGGTACCCTTCCTTATAGTCCGGATGGATCCGCTCCTTCCAGATATCCATGAAATTCTCAAAGAATTCGCCGTTCAGCCCGAAGAATTCGCTCCAGGCCGGCGAGATGCGGGTCACGTCGGTCTCCAGATTGGTGATGAAGGGATAATTGCCTGCGTTCGAGGTGCACATGGCGTCAAAGGTCTTCCCCGTCAGGCCGGCGTAGTTCAGCTTGGCCCCCAGAGCAGCCGAGGCGGCGATGTTCTGCTTCAGCGCGGCCTTGTTCTTATACATCGCGTAGTCCGCGGTCTTCACCACGTCCTTAAGGCTCCGGTGATTCACGGAGGATCTGGCGTATCCGGCGGCGATCGCGGGAGTATAAGGCAGCGCTCCGGCCGAGGCGGCGCATTCCGCCTGCAGTGCACGGATCTCCTTCTCCACCGTCGCTTCGTCGGCCGCCTCGTAAACGATCAGGAACTCGTCCCCGCCGATCCGGTATACCGCGGCCGCGTGCGCCATGCACTTGTTCAGGGCCGCGGCGATCAGACTGATATAATTGTCCCCCTCGGAATGGCCGAAGCGGTTGTTGACGCTCCGCAGATCATTGATATCGCAGAACACGAAAATGTACCGGTCGTCGGGACTCGTGCGGAACCTTTTGTCCAGTTCCTCGATGTCCTCCTCATAGCTGCTGCGGGAACGCACCCCGGTGAGCGCGTCCGTCATGGCCTTCCGCTTGAACACCTCCACCGGATTCTCCAGGGAGAAGAAAAAGCCGACCGTCACGATGGTGATCGCGCAGCCGGTAAACAGCAGACTGCGCCAGAAGATCTGACCGACCTCCACCACGATCAGCACGATCATCATGGGGATCAGCGCGTTTTTGATGGACAGGGGCATTTTCTCCAGATTCCGGAAAATGATGACCAGCGCGGCGATGAAGAACAGGAACGCGAGCCCGAAGCCCACGAAGGCAGCGGGGCCGGTGCTGGAATAGGTCCCCAGGTCCTCCACGTAGGACATTTTAAGGACGGGGAGACTGAAGAAATAGACCGCTGTGAGGATGAGCCCGACGATATAGCATTTGCGGGTGCTTTTCGGATAGCACAGGGCGATCACGTAATTGACGATCTCGTTGGAGAAGAGGATCGCCGACATGTAAAAAATCACGTGACAGCCGTCGTTGAGCCACCGCGGGACCGTCTGCGTACGGTTGACGGTCAGGACCGTCGCGATATCGAAGCAGACGTGGACGGCAGCCCAAAACAGCAGCCGCTTGAAGCTCTTGGTCTCACTGTCGATCTGATAAGACCGGGAAGTATACCTCAGGAAGATCAAAATGACCAGGCAGACGACCTCTGCCCGCAGGATCAGAATCGGATACATGTCCATCTCCTTCGACGGGAATACGGCATAATAGCATTACCGATTTATCATATCAAGCCGGCATCGGTTTTGCAAGAATTTTCCGGAGGAACCGGCCTCCAAAGGCGGGTCAGCCAGGCCTTTTCCCGCAAAAAACCGTCCAGTGCGCCGAAGAAATCCGG
This sequence comes from Lachnospiraceae bacterium, assembly GCA_045617825.1. Lineage (GTDB taxonomy): Bacteria > Bacillota > Clostridia > Lachnospirales > Lachnospiraceae > UBA6987. Next base: position 19,957 of record JAZLJI010000084.1, on the reverse strand, counting down.
CGCCCACAGGCATTTGTCGAGGGGACTGTGCCGGCTGCTGATCATATAGCAGATCCGGTCGGGCGGCCCCTCCTCCGGCAGGACGGCCGTCAGCGCCGTTTTCTGCCTGAATGCCGCCAGCACCGAGGCCGGAAGGATCGCCCAGCTGTCCTCCCGCAGGAACTGCTCCCAAAGGGAAATCGTGTCGATCTTGACGTAGGGCTGCGCGCGGCCGCCGAACCACCGCTCATGCCAGCGTCTGAATTCGCCGCCCCAGTCCAGGTAGATCTCCTTCGCCGGGTCCAGCTCCAGCGGGTGCAGGCAGGGCTTTCCCTCCGCCGGCCGCGCGCCGAAGACCAGGTACATTTTCTCGGAGAAAAGCGGCGTCACCCGGATATCCGGGATCTGATAGGGCTGCAGCACGAAGCCGACGTCGATCTCCTGCCGCTCCGCCAGGGCATAGATCTCGTAGGAATAATGGGTCCGGATGCTCAGATGGCTGGCGACCGTGCCCAGCGTCTGGAAAAGCGGGATGAACGCGTAGGCGTTCAGGCTGTCCACCGAGGCGATCCGGATCTCCTGCTGCAGCCGGTCGGCCTTGAAGCTTTCCGTTTCGCTGAAGGCGCGCCTCCACTGCTCCGCGATGGGCAGGAAGGCCTTTCCCTCCGGGGTCAGCACCGACAAATGCTGCCCCCTTTTGCGGAAGAAGAGGGTGTGTCCCAGCTCCTCCTCCAGGCTTTTCAGGCGGTAGGTCAGGGTCGGCTGGGAAATATACAGCAGCTCGGCCGCTTTGTTCAGGCTGCCGGTCTTCACGATGGTGAGGAAGGATTCTATCTGCGCGTTGTTCATGCCGCCTCCATATATAGAAGTTATCTATATACTAACCGGTGCTATTGAATTATTCAAGGGGAAAGTTATAGATTATTCTGGATATATAGGTTATGATAAGAGCAGTTCATCATCGCCGACAAAGGAGGAGCTATTATGGATGATCAGCTGAAGAAGGAAGCCCTGGCCCTGCAGGACACCATCGTCGCCTGGCGGAGGGAATTCCACCAATGTCCCGAGCTGAAAATGGATACGCCCATCACCTCCGGTAAGATCGCGGAGAAGCTGCGGGAGCTGGGCTGCGAGGATATCCGGACCGGCATCGGCGGGAACGGAGTCTCCTGCCTGATCCGGGGCGGCCTCCCCGGCAAATGCCTGGGCATCCGCGCGGACTGCGACGGTCTGCCGATCCGGGAAGAAACGGGACTGCCCTTTGCCTCCGTGAACGGCAATATGCACGCCTGCGGCCACGACGCCCATACGGCGATGGCCTTAGGTGCCGCCGGCCTGCTCCTCGCCCACCGGGAGGAGCTGCGCGGCAGCGTGAAAATGATCTTCCAGCCCTATGAGGAGGGCGACGGCGGCGCCCGGGCCATGATCGCGGACGGGGTCCTGGAGGCTCCCCGGGTGGACGCCATGATCGCGCTGCACACGGGAAATCTGATGGGGCCGCAGTTCACCTCAGGCGACATCTGCTACCATCCCCGCATGTCCTCCTTCGCGATCCGCGCCTTCTTCGCGCGCTTTATCGGCAAAGCGACCCACGTCGCCACGCCGCAGCTGGGGATCGACCCGATCCTGCCCGCCTGCGCGGCGGTGACCCAGATCCAGGCCCTGACCAGCCGGGAGCGGGCTCCGCAGGCCCCCGCCATCGTGTCCGTCAGCGTGATAAAGGGCGGCACCCGCAACAACGCCGTGCCGGAGGAATGCTATATCGAGGGAACGATCCGCTCGACGACCCGGGAGGAGCAGGACTATTACTACCGGCGGGTCGAACAGATCTGCCGCTGCGCGGCGGAGGGCATGCGCTGCCGCGTGGAGCTCGGGCAGATCTTCGACCTGATGCCCTCGGTCAACGACCCTGCCATGACGGAGAAGCTTGTGGCCGCCGCGGCAAAGGTGGTCGGGCAGGCCTCGGTGAAGGAGATCCGGGAGCTGACGCCCAACGGTGAGGACTTCGCCAGATTTGCCGAGCTGGTGCCCTCAGTCTACTTCTTCCACTGCTCGGCCTTCGGCGATGAGCGGGACTATCCGCACCACAATCCCCGCTTCACCGTCAACGAGGAAACCTTCTGGTCCGGGACGGCGATCCTGGCGCGGTTCGCCCTGGACTGGCAGAAGGAAGACGCCGCGGACCGCAGCCGGACCGCGGACGTTCCCTGAAGAAGGAGGGACGACCGATCATGATAAGCCCCGAATGCTTTACCGACCGCGCCGTACAGGTCAACGACGGCCTCCTGGAGACCGCCGCCTGTGCCTCCTCCCTGGCGTATGACAGCGCCAACGGCCTGATCTTTCTTTCCTACCTGACCGGCCTGCAGAAGGCCTACGGAGAATCCTCCGGAAAGCTCTGCCTGAGCGTCTTCCCGCCGGGCCAGCCGACGAATATCCGTCACGTGGTGCTGGATACCGGCATTGGCCTCTCCCGGGGGCTCCTGTGCAACTGCATCTACCTGATCGGGGACGCCTGCGTCAGAGTGGTCTTTACCGTTGATCGCGGAGAAAGGCTCGCCGCCTTCTGCCGGGATTACGATCTTCATACGGACACGGTCTCCGAGCGGAAGGAGATCCTGTTCCGCACCGCGAAGGGCGACGTGCCCCTGAACAACGAAGGTTACCGGCAGTATCTGGCGGAAAAGGGGCTGGAATGCCCCTCCGCCGCGGCGCCCTACATCAATAAGGCCAGCCGCTTTCAGGGGTCTGTCTATACCGCCGTTACGCTGGACGGCGTCAGCTATCCGGTCCTGTGCCGCTTTGACGGATACACGCTGGTGCCCTTTGCCGTCTGCCCGCACCGGGTCATTTACGAATTCCGCTATTACCGTGATGAGGCCGGGTATCACGCGGTCTACCGGGTCCCACAGGACGATACCGGAACGGGGCGCGTCGGCTGGATGGAGTCCGCGGACGGCGCGGTCTGGGAGGGCGGCATCTTCCCGGACGCGATCCAGTCCCGTCCCGACATCCTGCCCTATGAGGGGAAGCCGCTGCGGATCTACAATTACCTGAGCGGGCAGTCCACCGGGAATTTCCCGCCCATGCACCATCACCGCAACGCGATCAAGATGGTCCGTGACGGAAAAACGGTCCTCGACGTATTCTCGCCGTACGGGATCGTCGAGCATGAGACCCTTTCCCTCTTCGGCGATCTGTACATCGCCTATTCCGATACCGCCCAGGCCCTGATGATGGTCAATCACGCCGCCTGGAGGGAGGACGGACACGAGGTCGAGAACGGAAAGGAACGGATCAATTTCGCCAAAATCGGCTATCCGGGCGCCCGATGAGGGGCGTCCCGGCCGCGGCGGCGTTTGCCGCTGATTTCTGAGATATAAGGAGGTCGTACCATGGACGAAAGCAGAGGGATCCTCTTCGACAGCGCCTTTACGGCTGAGCTGAAGGAGCAGTTCTGTATGACGGACGCCGACCCCGCGTACGGGGAGCGTCTCTTCTTCGATAATTCCGGCGGCTCCCTGCGCCTGAAAAGGGCCGTGGAGATCAAGGCGGAGCTGGAGCGCTTCCCGGACTGCCCCGAGCGGGATCATCCCCGGGGGCTTGACCTGCGCGCCTACGTCAGAAACGGCACGCGGGACATCCTGGAAACGGTGTTCCATGCCCGCTCGGGCGCCCTCATGACGGAGCTGACCGCCTCGATCTGCATGTTCAAGATCGTCGATCTGATCCTGGACAACGTGCCGGGCACCAACTGCGTCGTCTCGGCGCTGGAGCACCCCTCCGCCTTCGATGCCGTGCAGTATCACTGCGAAAAGCACGGGCTGGAGCTGCGGGTGGCCCTGCCCGATCCGCGGACCGGCCGCGTCGAGCCGGAGGAGATCGCCCGGCTGGTCGACCGGGGCACTGCCCTCGTGAGCGTCATGTCCGCCTCCAACGTGGCCGGCAGCGTGATGGATATGGGTTCGATCTGCGCCGCGGCCCGGGCCGTGAAGCCGGACGTCTTCCTGATCAGCGACGCCGTGCAGCATGCGCCGCACGCCCTCATGGACGTGGAAAGCTACGGGCTGGACGCGGTAAATTTCGCCCCGTACAAATTCTTCTCCGTCCGCGGCTGCGGCTTCGCCTACGTCTCCGACCGGGTGGCCGCGATGCCGCACCATAAGATCATCGCCAAGGAGCAGCAGGTGTTCGAGCTCGGCACCCCCGCGCCCGGCAACTTCGCGGCGATGTCCGCCGTCGTCGACTACGTGGTCCGGATCGGCAGCCGCTTCCTCGCCAGCGAGGACAGGACCGCGCTGTACCGTGAGGGCATGCGCCGCATCCATCTGCAGGAGCGGGCGCTGCTGTACCGGATGCTGGAGGGGACCGCGGAGGCTCCCGGCCTGCGGCATATCCCGGGCGTGAGCCTGGCGGCCGATCCGGACTCCGTGGAGGGCCGGGACCTCATCGCCGGCATCCGGGTCCGCGGGATGACCACCGCCCAGTTGGGCGAAGCCTATCTGCAGCGCGGCGTGATCACGGCGCCCCGCACCGGCGACAGCATCTACTCCCGGCGCATCGTGACCGCGCTGGGCTTTCCCGAGGGTCTGGTGCGGGTCTCTCCGCTGCACTGTCACGGCGCCGGGGATATCGACCGCTTCCTGCGCGTCACTGCGGAGATCGCCGGGGAAGCCGGGCGCTGAGGCTGCCGGAGGTATCGCATTTCCCGGCGGCAGCGACAAGGGATACTGTTCCCCCTGCCCTTGACAGCACCGCGGGCTTTGCGCTATACCAGAGACAGGAATGCGGTGCGGCCGCAGAAGGAGCTTACTTATGTCAAAATCCTATCTGATCAGAAATGTCAAGGTCTATGACGGTCTGGGCGGCAAGCCCTATCAGGCCGACGTACTTATTCAAAACGGCAAGATCGAAAAGATCGCCAGGGAGACCGGCTATCTTCCCACCGTCGGCGAGCTGATCGACGGCAGCGGTCTGTGCCTGGCGCCCGGATTTATCGACGCGCACACGCATTCCGATATGCAGCTGTTCTTCGATCCCTCCCGGGCGGGCCGCCTGCTGCAGGGGATCACCACGGAGATCGGCGGCCAGTGCGGCTCCTCGCTTTCCCCCTACGTGGAGGATATGCCGGAGGATGCCCGCCGCTATTTCGCCTCCGACTACCGCACCCTCGGCTGGTATAGGACCTTTGCCGAGCAGCTGGAGGCGATGGATAAGCAGCCGCTGGGCTGCCACGAAAAATTCTTCGTGGGCCACCGGCTGATCCGGGGCTCCGTCATGGGCATGGCCAGCCGCCCGGCCACCGCGAAGGAGCTGGACCGGATGTGCGGCCTGCTGGAGGAGGCCATGCAGAGCGGCGCTCTGGGCATTTCCACCGGACTGGTCTACTCTCCCGGCCCCGAGGCGGCGCCCGAGGAGCTGATTGCTCTGGCGAAGACCGCCGGAAAATACGGCGGCATGTACACCACGCACATGCGCAATGAAAGCGATCTTGTGGAAAAATCCGTTGCCGAAACGCTGGATATCGGCCGTAAGTCGGGAACTCCGGTAAATATTTCCCATATCAAGAATATGTATCCCGCCAACTGGGGCAAGACCGACGCGATCCTGAAGCAGCTGGACGACGCTCTGGCGGAGGGCATCGACGTGAGCTGCGACGCCTATCCCTACGAGGCCTGCTCCGCGGGCATCCTGTCCACCACGCCGCCCAGCTTCCGGGCTCACGGCATCGACTGGCTGGTGGAGCATTTCCGGGGAGAGGAAAACCGGAAGCTGCTGCGGGAGCTGGTCCTGGAAGGCAAAGAGGTCTACGAGAACCCTATCCGGGGCGTGGGCACCGAGAACGAGCTGATCGTCCGGGCCGCGGGGACCCCCGACGCGGTGGGCAAGACCATCGCCCAATACGCCGCGGAGAAGGGCATCGACAGCTTTGACGCCTGGTGCGACATCGTCGCGGACAACGCGGGCTCCGTTACGGACGTGCGCTTCACCATGAAGGAAGAAAACATCATCAAATTCTACCAGCACCCGATCTGCATGGTCGGCTCCGACGGGCTGTACACGCGGGGCAATGAGCTGTGCCACCCCCGCTTCTTCGGCACCATGCCCCGGTATCTGGGCCGGCTGGTCCGGGACAAGAAGATCCTGCCCTTCGAGGAGGGCATCCGCCGGATCACCTCCATGCCGGCCAAGCGCTACGGCCTGACGAACAAGGGCGCGATCCTGGAGGGCTACGACGCCGATCTGGTGCTCTTCAACGAGAACACCATCATCGACCGCGCGGACTACGTCCACCCCTTCCTGCCGAACGAGGGCATCAAGGCGGTCTTCGTGGACGGCGGCATCGCCGTGCTGGACAATCTCTACACCGGCCTCGCGAACGGCAGAGTGCTGCGGCGGTAAGACGTTCGCTGATTCTGCGCTGCCAAGTGATGCGGATCTTTTTTAGGGGCACGTTATTCCCAGGATGCCCCCAAAAAAGTCTTTGACAATATGTATGAAATATGTATAATATAAATAAGTGGTGAACTTATGGATTTCGAATGGGACGAAAGTAAAAACCAGATTAATCAGGAAAAACACGGCGTCTCGTTTGAAGAAGCCAAAACCGTATTTTATGATGAGCAGGCATTGTTAGAATATGACGAACTGCATTCAGCAGCGGAAGAACGATTCCGTATTCTTGGGTGCAGCAGTCAGGAAAATATTCTTCTTGTTGTGCATTGCATTCGAAAAGAAACGGTAATTCGTATCATTTCGTCCAGAAAGGCTACTGCGACGGAAAGAATTGGCTACGAAAGGAGCATCGGACTATGAGTGAAAAGGAAGACTTCTTAGAAAAAGAATTTGATTTCAGCAAGGCCATTAAAAATCCATATGTAAAAGCGATGAAAAAACCAATCACGATTAACCTCGATGAGAACGTGGTCGGATACTTCAAAAAAGAGTCTGATTGTGTAGGCATTCCCTATCAGACTCTGATCAATATGTATTTGAAGGATTGCATGATAAACGAGCGCCATCTTAACCTTGCCTGGAAATAAGAGCCTTACGAAATTGCAAAGCTCCGATACCGGGGCTTGATAGGAAAAGGGGCTGAACGGCAGTCACTGCCGTTCAGCCCCTTTTTTTGCTGTTTTTTTCGCTGCTCAGTCCAGCCGGTAGAGGTCCAGCTCCGCGATGGCCTGCCGCTGCCGTTCGTCCGGCAGGATCAGCCTGAAATGCGGCACCGGCCGCCCTTCTCCGTCCGGCTCCAGCGTCTGGCATACCACCGCCTTCAGCAGCAGGGAAAGCTCCCGTGCCGTCAGGCCTCTGCTGTCTCCGCTCACTCCGGCCAGCAGGGCGCTCAGGGCCGCGCCCGGCGTCTTGGCGGTCACGGCGGTCAGCACCAACGGGTGGGCATTGCTCAGGCGCAGGACCTCCGCCAGCGTCTCGCCGTCCGGGATCCTGCTGACCAGCAGGACGTCCGGCGTCAGGGCATCCGCCGACCGCAGCGCCTGCAGCGGGCTCTCCGCGTCCAGCCCGATCTCCCGCTGGCTGATCAGCGCTCTGTCGTTTTTGAACAGGTATTCGATGGGATCCTCCACCGTCAGGATATACGCGCTGCGGCGGTGGTTGATCGCGTCGGTCAGGGCCGCCAGGGTGGTGGATTTGCCGCTGCCGGCGGGACCGGTCACCAGGACCAGGCCCTCAGTCAGTTTAGACAGCCGCATCACCTCCTCCGGGATCCCCAGCTCCTCGGGGGAAGGGATCCCGAAGGGGATGATCCGCACGTTCATGGCGTAGGAGTTCCGCTGCCGGTACGCGTAGATCCTCAGACGGGTCAGGCCCGGCACGGAAATGGCAAATTCCTCATCCAGGCACCGCGCGGGGGCGGCCAGAGTCCTGCCCGCCATGTCGTAGGCCTGCCGCGTCAGCTTTTCCGTGTCGCCGGGCGTCAGCATGGCCGCCTCCGGCAGGACCGCGTAGCCGCTCCCGAGCTTCAGCGTGGCCGGCTGGCCGGCCATCAGGATCAGCGCGGAGGCCTTCCGGTCCAGCGCCGCGTGTATCAGTTCAATGAATGATCTCATAGTCTTTTACCGCATAAAAAACAGGCCCAGGAAAATGCACAGCTGGGCGAAGGTATTGGTCAGCTGCTCGATCCAGTTGCTTTTCGCCCGGCTCTGGTCCAGCTTCGCCGCCAGGACGCCCATGGCCGTCAGCCCCAGTACGCCCAGGATGAACAGCGGCAGGGAGGGCAGGCTCACCGCCCGCTGCCCCAGCTCGTGCCAGGGGATCTCCTTCAGGCGGAGCAGCGCGGCCGTCAGCATCAGCAGGAAGCCGCCGAGCATCAGATAGCGGAAGGGCTTTGCCAGCCAGGGCAGGTCCTTTTTCGCTAACGCCAGCACCAGCTTCCAGAGCACCTTGGAGAGGCCGCCCAGGAACATCAGCACCGCGCCCAGCAGGACGAGGGGCTGTCCGGACAGCCTGCCCAGCAGCAGGCCGCTGCCGCCGAAGAGCAGCACCGGCAGGGCATCCACCAGGGCGAGGCCGAGGGTAAAGCCCTCGTATTTCTCCGGCTTACTCATGACCGCCTCCCGTCTGGGCCGCCGCCTTCATCAGCGCCGCATGGGCCTCCAGCAGGTCCCATCTGCCGGCCCGGATCCAGTCCCGGTGCACCAGGTCGCCGGACACCGCCGCGCCCACGCAGCCTGCTGCCAGGTAGTCCGCGATATTTTCCGCGGTGATGCCGCCCACGGCCAGCAGCGGGCAGTCCTTGAGAGGCGCCTGCAGGTCCTTGAAATAGGTCGGGCCCAGCGCTCTGGCCGGGAAGACCTTGATCAGGTCGCCGCCGCAGTCCCGGGCCAGCTTGATCTCCGTAGGGGTAAAGGCGCCGGGGATCGATACGGCACCGGCTGCCCGGGTGGCCTCGATCACGGCCCGGTCCGTATTCGGGCTCACCAAAAAGGCGGCGCCGGCCTTAACGGCCCGCTCCACCAAACCCACCTCCGTCACCGTTCCGGCGCCGAAGGTCATGGTGTCTCCCAGCTCCCGGTTTAAGAGCCTCAGGGTCTCCTCGGTCCGGCAGCGGTCCGCCTCGTCCAGAGGATCGAAGGGGAGCTCCATCAAACCGATGCCGCCCCGGTAAAGCGCCCGGGCCAGCTTCACGCAGGTCTCTCCGGACACGCCCCGCACCACGGCTATGATCTTTTCCTGCCGGATCCTGTCCAGCACTGCTTCTTTCATATACTGCTCCTTTTGACGGGACCGTCGGGGATGCTCTGCTCCCGCGGATCCCTCACGGCTTCCTTCGTAAGCTTCGTCTTATGCCTGCGCCCAGGCCCGGCAGGTATCCACCGTCTTCTGCGGCGAATGCGCCCAGGCATCGGCGCCCACGGCGGCACAGGCCTCCTCGCTCACCGGCGCGCCGCCGATGATGACCCGGCAGTCCGGCACGGCGGCCTTCAGCGCGGCCACGGTCTCCTTCATGGAATCCAGCGCCAGGGTCAGCACCCCGGACAGGGCCACGATCTTCAGCCCCTCCTTCTGTACGGTCTCCAGCACCTTCTCCGCTGGCACGTCCACGCCCAGATCCAGCACCTCGAAGCCCGCAGCCTCCAGCATGACCTTGACGATATTTTTCCCGATGTCGTGCAGGTCGTCCTTCACGGTGCAGATCAGCATCCGGGCCTTACCGCCCGCTTCCTGACCGCCCGTCAGGCCGTCCTTCAGGATATCCGCCGCCTGGGTCATCATTTCTCCGGCGAAGATCAGGTCGCCCACGAAATATTCGCCCTCCTCAAAGAGCTGACCTACCCGGTCCATGCCCTTCTGGCAGGCCTCCAGCGCCCGGGGCGCCTCCTGCGGCGCTTCGGCCATCAGCTGCTTCAGCATTTCCAGCAGACTGTCCTCTTCCAAATCTCCCATCGCCGCAGCGATCTGTTCAAAATCCATAGCTCACCTCCCGGTTTTCTGCTTCCAGTGCTTCCAGTATAACAGAAAACCCGCCGAACGCAAGATGAACCTGCTCATAAACCGCCCGGGACCGCCGAAAAATACCGCTGGCGTTTCTCTTTTTCTTATAGTATAATAAAGTTTTGAAGTATACCCATTTACCGATGCTGAACGGAGGTCCCATGAAAGCCCGTTTGCTGTCTGTCCTTTTGATCATCTGCCTGTCCCTCTGCGCCTGCTCCGCGGGAAATGCCTCCTCTACGGCAGCGCAGGCGGGCAGTCTGCCGATACATGATATTCCACTCGGAAGCATCCCCGAAGGCCCGGAGTCCTCGGGAGCGGAAACGGCTTCCCCAAAGATCGATCCCGTGCTCCCCATGGAGCCCGAAGGCTCCTCAGGCGAATCCCTGAGCACGGAGGAGTCTGCCGCGTCCTCCGCTGAGCCCGCGTCCGAGACGGCGGCTCCCGCTTCCTCCGAGGCGGAGACGGAGGTCCTCACCTCCGCGGCGGAGACCGAGCCCGGCAGCTTCACCTCCACGGAGGCGCAGACCGAGCCCCGAAAGCCCCTGCGGATCCTCTGCTTCGGCGATTCCAATACCTACGGCCTCACCCCGCAGCTGACCCAGCTCCCCCAGGAGCAGATCTGGACCAGCCTGCTGCAGGAGAAGCTGGGCTTTGATCGGGCAGAGGTGATCCGGGAAGGCCTCACCGGCCGGACCACGGCCTACGACCGCCCCGGCGCGCCCTGGAAGAACGGCCTCACCGCCCTTCCGGAGATCCTGGAGAAGCACGCGCCCCTCGACATGGTGCTGATCATGCTGGGCGGCAACGACTGCCTGGCGGAGATGCATTTGTCGGCGGAGCAGATCGCCGAGGGCATGAAAATGCTGATCGGGACCACCAGAAGCCGCTGCCGGAGCCTCCAGGGCTTCGAGCCGCAGATCTTGATCATCGTCCCTCCGGGCTTCCTGCCGGAGTACGTGAATACCCCCTCGGCCCAGGAGCTGGATCAGCATTCCCTGGACACCGCCAAGGCGCTGGGGCCGCTGTACCGGAAGCTGGCGGAGGCGGAGGGCTGCCTGTTTTACGATGCCTACGGGAAGCTCGAGATCAGCCCTCTGGACTGCGAGCACATGACCCCCACGGGACACAGTGAGCTGGCAGAGGAGCTGTTCCTCCTGCTGGATCCGCTTGTTCCCTGACCATACCACGGAGATATTTCCATGAAGAGACCCCTGTTATATCCGATCATCAGTCTGCTGCTGGCCCTCGCCCTCAGTCTGACCTTTCTGACCGCCTGCGCCTCCCAGGTCCGGGAGACCGCCGCGGTGGATGAAGGGCTGGTGGACTGGGTGAACGCGCAGGATACCCTGGCCGCCGCGGAAGCCGCCGCCGGGATCCGGGCCATCGACGCCTCCCGGAAGGCGGTGATCCAGTCCAGCATCGAGGAATCGCAGAGCATTGAGGCCTCCATCGCCGAATCACTGGCGGCGGAGTCCCGGAAGGCAGCCTCCATCGAGGAGTCCGAATACATCCGCCAGTCCATCGAGGAATCCGAATCCCGCAGCGTGGAGGAGTCCGTCGCGGCCTCCGTCTACGCCGAGGAATCCTGGGAGGCCCTGCTGGAATCCATCGCGGAATCCATCGTGAGCGGCGGCACCCCCACCGGCGTCCTGGAGGCCGGCAAGGTCTCCACGGTGGGTGACGAAGCCATTCCCGAGCTCAGGCAGCTGTTTGCCGACGTGACCATCATCGGCCACTCCGGCGCCAAGAACGTGCTGGACTCCGGCATCCTCACCGACAGCAATATCTTCTACAAATGGGCCGCCCACATGGACGAGATCGATGAGATCGTGGACCAGGCCGCCAAACGGGGCACCGGCAAGGTCCTCTTCCTGATGGGGACCAACGATATGGGCTACTACTGCCAGAACGTGGACGTCTGGAAGAAGGATTATATCGCCGTCATCGACCGGTATCTGGCGGCAAATCCCGGCGCCGAGGTCTATCTGCAGGAGATCATCCCGATCCCCGAGGCCTACTGGTACCGCTGGTACAACCACTTCCGCATCGACGATTACAACAACGCCATGCGGGAGATCTGCGAGGAATACGGCTACACCCAGGTGTCCGCCACCGATTTCGCCTTCCCGGCCTTCATCGCGGACGACAGCGGCACCCACTACAACAGGCAGTACCATTTCTACTGGGCCCAGACCATGGCCAATCAGCTGGGGCTGTGGGAGGAGCTGTCATGAAGCGTGTGATCTTATTCAGTCTGGCCTCTCTGCTGGTCCTCGGCGGGCTGCTGTATCTGCTGAACCGGAAGCCCGGCACCGTGGACGTGCCGCTTTCCGCCATTGACGAGGCCTTTCAGGCCGCTCCCGGCGCGGAGGTCATGGAGGCCTACGGTCCGCTGCGGCTGCTCCGGGACTTCGGTCTCACCGCCGAAGACTATGACGAGGTCCTGTACTACGGCCAGTCCGACACCATGGCGGTCAACGTCTTCCTGCTGATCAAGCTGAAGACCGCGGACCAGCGGAAAACGGTCGCGGCGGCCTATGACGGGTATCTGCGGGATATGAAGGCGGCCTTTGCCGGCTACGGTCCCGAGCAGGTGGCCCTGCTGGAGGCCGCGGAGCGCTACGACAACGGCCTGTACGCCGCCCTCCTGGTGAGCCCCGAGGCGGCCGCCTGGCGCAGTCTGATCACAGACAGAACGGAGGCCCGCTGATGGTATTTTCCAGTTTGAGCTTCCTGCTGCTGTTCCTGCCCGTGACGCTGATCCTGTACTACATCCTGCCGGGACGCGCCCGGGATTTCGTGCTGTTCCTGGCCAGCCTCCTGTTCTACGCCTGGGGCGAGCCGCTGAACGTGCTGCTGATGCTTTTCAGCATCCTGTTCAACTACTGCTGCGGCCTGCTGATGGAGAAGGAGCCGCGCTATAAGAAATACCTGCTGGTCTTCGCTCTGGTCATCAACCTGGGCATGCTGCTGTTCTACAAATACACCGGCTTCCTGCTGGAGAATCTGGGGAGCCTGCTGGGCGTGGATATCCGTTTCATCGATCCCGCTCTGCCGGTGGGCATCTCCTTCTACACCTTCCAGGCCCTCTCCTACGTGATCGACCTGTACCGCAGCAAATACCCGGCGCAGCGGGATTTCCTCCGCTTCGGCTGCTATATCACCATGTTCCCGCAGCTGATCGCCGGCCCCATCGTCCGCTATGAGGACATCCGCAGCGACCTGGAATGCCGGGTGCTGTCCCTGGACCGGGTGGGCCGGGGCGCTGAGCGGCTGATCTTCGGTCTGGCGAAGAAGGTCCTGCTGGCCAATCCCGCCGGAGCCCTGCTGGAAAACCTGAAGGCGCTGCCCGAGCAGACGGTGCTCTCCGGCTGGCTGGTGGCCCTGTGCTGCTGCTTCCAGATCTATTTCGACTTCTCCGGCTACTCGGATATGGCCATCGGTCTGGGCGAGATGATGGGCTTCCGTTTCCTGGAGAACTTCAATTACTCCTACCTAGCGGATTCCGTGACGGACTTCTGGCGCCGCCAGCATATCTCCCTCTCGGTCTGGTTCCGGGAATACGTGTACATCCCCCTGGGCGGCAACCGCTGCTCCAGGGGCCGCCATATCCTGAACATCTTCATCGTCTGGCTGCTCACCGGCTTCTGGCACGGAGCCGCCTGGAACTACCTGCTCTGGGGCATGTATTTCGCGGTGCTGCTGGTCCTGGACAAATACTGCTTCAGCCGCTTAAAGCTGCCCCGCTTCGTCCGGCGCATCTTCACCCTGGCGCTGATCGCCGTCAGCATGGTGATCTTCGCGGTGGAGGATTTCCCGCTGCTGGGCAGGCTCCTCAGGGCCATGTTCGGCATGGGCGCCGGCGTCTATGACGGAGCCTCCCTTTACTACCTGAGCGGCAGCTGGATCCTGCTGCTCATCGAAGCCTTCTTCTGCCTGCCGCTGTTCAAGCGCTGCTTCGACCGTCTGGCGGAAAAGGCCCTCCCGGGCAAGCTGCTGGCCGGGCTCATCGGACTGGCGATCTTCGCGCTGGCGCTGGTGTTCCTGGTGTCCCAGAGCTTCAACCCCTTCCTGTACTACCGCTTCTGAAGGAGGAACTGAGATGGCACACAGCAGAAAACGCAAAAGCAGCTCCTTCTACCCGGTCTTCGGCGTGCTCATGGCCCTGGTGATCCTGGGGCTCTCCGCCTACTTCCTGGCCAGTCCGAGACGGGACTATTCGCCGGTGGAAAAGCGGACGCTCAGCAGCTTCCCCACCCTGAACCTGACCACGCTGGCGGACGGCTCCTTCATGAATCAGGTGGAGACCTGGATGTCCGACCAATTCCCCCTGCGGGACCGCTTCGTGGTCATCAAGACCCGCGTTGACCTCCTGCGGGGTAAACGGGAGTCCCAGAACGTCTACTGTCTCACGGACGGCTCCCTGGCGGAGCGCTTTACGGATCCCGAGCCGGAGAAGGAGGCCCGGATCCTCGCCGCCATTAACGCCTTTGCCGCCCGCTATCCCGCGGCCGACTTCAGCTTTCTCCTGGTCCCCAGCGCGGTCTCCGTGAAGGCGGCGCTGCTGCCGGAGCACGCTCTGACCGACGACCAGAACGCCTTTATCGACCGCTTTAACGCGGCGCTCCCCGAACGCTTCGCCCGCATCGACCTGCGGGAGGCCTTTGCCGCGGCGCCTGACGGCGCCCGCCTCTTCTACCGCACCGACCACCATTGGGCGGAGGACGGCGTAGCCATCGCGGCAAATGCCCTCCATGAGACCCTGGGCGTCGGCTCCCTCGCGGATTTCGACCAGGGCGTGGCCGCCGGAGATTTCGTTGGTGCCCTGAGCGCCAAGAGCGGATTTCCCGCGGATCAGGCCGACCGGGTGGTGATCTACCGCCCGAAGGAGGGCACCGAGGCCGCCGGGATCCTCTATACCGTGGACTATGAGGCCGAACAGACCTCCTCCGCCAGCATTTACCGGGCGGAAGCCCTTCGGGGAGACAACGCCTACGAGGTCTTCCTGGGCGGCAACCATCCCTCCATCACCATCCGTACCAGCTGCGACACCGACCGGAGCCTGCTGATCCTCAGAGACTCCTTTGCCAATGCCTGCGTGCCTCTGCTGGTGCCCTATTTCAAGACCATCACCCTGATCGACCCCCGCTATTACTACGGAGACATCGACCTGGCCATGCAGACCGAGGGCTACACCGACGTACTGTTCCTGTACTGCGCCTCCACCTTTTCGGAGGGCAGCTCTCTGGCAACGGTACTGGAAAACGGCAAATAAGCCCTCATTCACGAAAGGAGACGCATCATGTTTACCAAGATCGGCCTGATCGGCTGCGGCACCATGGGCAGCACCGTTGCCCGCCTGATCGCTGCCAATGCCCCTACTGCCTCATATTATCTCGCCAACCGCAGCCCCGAAAAGGCGGAGGCTCTGGCGAAGGCACTGCCCGGCAGCACCGTCTGCGGCAATACCGAGGCGGCGGCCGCCTGCGACCTGCTGGTGCTGGGGGTGAAGCCCCAGATCATGCCCTCCGTCATGGCGGAGATCGCGCCCGTGCTGAAGGCCCGGAAGGACCGCTTCGTGCTGGTGACCATGGCCGCCGGGATCAGCTGCGCGCAGCTGCGGGAAATGGCCTCCCTCTCCTGCCCGGTGATCCGCATCATGCCGAATACCCCCGTGAGCATCGGCCGCGGGGTGATCGAATACTGCGGCCTGGACACGAGCCGCGAGGAGCTGGCCGCCTTTGCCGCCCTGCTTCAGGGCTGCGGCACGGCGGATGAGGTGGAGGAACGGCTGATGGACGCGGCCATGGCCCTGAGCGGCTGCGGTCCCGCCTTTGCCTATCTCTTCATCGAAGCTCTGGCGGACGGCGCCGTGGCCTGCGGCCTGCCCCGCGCCAAGGCTCTGGCCTATGCCGCCCAGACGGTGGAAGGCGCCGCTGCCCTGGTCAAAGCCTCCGGGAAGCATCCCGGCGAGCTGAAGGACGCCGTCTGCTCCCCCGGCGGGACCACCATCGAGGGGGTCCGGGTGCTGGAGGAGGGTGCCTTCCGCGGCACCGCGATGGACGCGGTGATCGCCGCCTATGAGAAAAGTCTTGAACTGAAATAAGGAGAATGCTATGAGAATCGTGGTTAAGGTCGGTACCTCTACTTTGACCTACCCCTCCGGCCGGATGAACATCCGCCGGGTCGAGGAGCTGGTCAAGGTGCTTTCGGATCTGAAAAATGCCGGGCATGAGATCATCCTGGTCTCCTCCGGCGCCATCGCCATGGGCGTCGGCAAGCTGAATTTGCCGGGAAAGCCCCAGGACACGCCCACCAAGCAGGCGGCCGCCGCCGTGGGGCAGAACGAGCTGATGTATGCCTATGACCGGCAGTTCTCCCAGTACAGCCACACCATCGCGCAGGTACTGCTGTCCGCCGAGGATATCCACGACAGCATCCGCCGGACCAACGTGGAAAATACCATGAACCGGCTGCTGGAGATGGGGATCCTGCCCGTCGTCAATGAAAACGACACCGTCGCCACCGCGGAGATCCACATCGGCGACAACGACACCCTGGGCGCCATCGTCGCCTGCACGGTAAGTGCCGACCTGCTGGTGCTCTTCTCGGATATCGAGGGCCTGTACACGGCCGATCCCCGCAAGGATCCCGCCGCCCGGCTCATCCCCGTGGTCACCGCCATCACCCCCGAGATCGAGGCTCTGGCGGGCGGCGCGGGCAGCGCGCTGGGCACCGGCGGCATGGCCACCAAGGTCTCCGCCGCCAAGGCCGTGATGGCCGCGGGCTGCGACATGATCATCACCAACGGCAGCCGCCCCTCCGTGCTCTACGACATCGTAGACGGCAAGGCGGTGGGCACCCGCTTCGTGGGAGGTGGCCGCGCATGACTACCGCTCAGATCCTGGAAAATGCCAAGGCCGCCAAGACCCTGGTCGCCGCCGCGGACAGCGCCCGGAAGGACGCCGCCCTTGCCGCGATGAGCGCCGCGCTGATCGCCCATACCGAAGCCATTCTTACGGCAAATGCCGCCGACCTGGAAGCCGCCCGGGGCACCGTCTCCGAGGTGATGCTGGACCGGCTGAGCCTGACCGCCGCCCGCATCGCCGGCATGGCGGAGGGCATGCGGGAGGTGGCCCAGCTGCCGGATCCCGTGGGCCGGCTCCTGCGCACCCACCGCCGCCCCAACGGCATCGAGATCCGCAAGCAGTCCGTCCCCATGGGCGTGATCGCCATCATCTATGAAAGCCGACCCAACGTGACCTCCGACGCGGCCGCGCTGGCCCTCAAGGCCGGGTCCGCCTGCATCCTCCGCTGCGGGAAGGAAGCCCACCGGAGCGCCGCCGCCATCGTCGCCGCCATGCAGGAAGGCCTCACGTCCGTGGGCCTGCCCGCCGAGGCGCTGCAGCTGGTGGAGGACACCACGCATCAGTCCGCCGAGGAGCTGATGACCGCCAGAGGCTCCGTGGATCTGCTGATCCCCCGGGGAGGCGCGGGCCTCATCCGCCGCTGCGTGGAGGGCGCCACCGTGCCCGTCCTGGAGACCGGGACCGGGATCTGCCATATTTACGTGGACAAGGACGCGGACCAGGCAATGGCCTTAGACATCCTGGAGAACGCCAAATGCAGCCGCCCCTCCGTCTGCAATGCCTGCGAGGTCTGCCTGGTACACGAGAACGTGGCGGCGGAATTCCTCCCGAAGCTGCGGGCCCGGCTGACGGAGGCCCGGAGCGCCAAAGGCCTGCCCCCGGTGGAGCTGCGGCTGGACGAAGCCGCCCGGGCGATCATCCCCGGCACGCCCGCGGGAGAGACCGACTTTGACACGGAATTCCTGAACTATATTCTGGCGGTCCGGGTCGTAAGGGATGCGGAGGAGGCCATCGCGCACATTGCGGCGCACTCCACCGGCCACTCCGAGGCCATCATCACCGCCGACGAACAGACCGCCGCGCGCTTCACCGCCGGCGTGGACAGCGCTGCCGTCTACGTCAACGCCTCCACCCGCTTTACCGACGGCGGCGAATTCGGCCTGGGCTGCGAGATGGGTATCTCCACCCAGAAGCTCCACGCTCGGGGTCCGCTTGGTCTGGAGGAGCTCTGCAGCTACAAATACATCATCATCGGCAGCGGCCAGGTCCGCTGAACCGAAAAAAGCAGCAAAAAGGCGTTCTTTCAATCCTCTGTTGACTTTCGTCATAATCTCATGGCTCATATTTCATGATAGTGCATTTCATCTGTTGACTTTGGTCACAATATCATCTATTATATGATTAGTTTGTCATCATCGAGGTGCGATTATGGATTATATGAAAGAGCTCACCGCCATTGCCCAATCGCATGGGGGGATCATAAAAACCAAAACCGCAGCGCAAACCGGCATTTCCAGGGCTATGCTTTATAAGCTGTGTAAAGAGGGCAAAATCCATCGCATTGTCAAAGGGCAGTATATTCTCCCGGATGATCTGCAGGATGAATTATTGGCGATCAGCAATCGCTCTGACAGGATCATATTTTCTCACGAAACCGCCCTCTACCTTCATGGGCTATCTGACCGTACACCGTTTGAACATACCGTTACGGTGCCTTCCGGCTGTGCGCCTTCTGCTGCCGTCAAATCCACTTGTAAAGTGTATTACATTAAGCCTGAATGGTTTGAACTGGGAAAAACCGTGATGAGGACACCTGCGGGGAGTGAAGTACCCGCTTATGATCTTGAACGGACGGTCTGTGATATTGTTCGGAGCCGCAATAAAATAGGGACAGAAACTTTTCTCACAGCCATTAAGCGGTATGCAGCTAACTCCAAGAAAGATTTGAATAAGCTCACTTACTACGCCCAAAAAATGCATGTCTATCATGTACTGCGTCAGTATCTGGAGGTGCTTTTATGAATAAAGCAATGAGTCTGAAAGCGAAAATCCGCAATGTCGCCAGGCAGAAGAATATCCCTGCACAAGTCATTCTGCAGAACTATATGTTTGAGCGTCTGCTCGTCCGCCTCTCCGTTTCCCCATATAAAGAAAAATTCCTGTTAAAGGGAGGTCTGCTGGTAGCTGCAATCGTTGGACTCGACAACCGGGCAACCATGGATATGGATACTACGCTGAGAAGCCTTCCTTTGACTCCGGAAGCAATTCATACGGCATTGGAGGAGATCTGCGGCATTACATTTGACGATGGCGTAACGTTCGAGGTCGGAACCATTGCTCCCATCCGAGATGATGACATTTATGGCGGCTATCGCGTCATGTTATTGGCAAAACTTGAAACGCTGCTGACGCCGCTCAGTATTGACGTATCTACCGGAGATGCTATTACCCCTCATGCTGTGCAGTACCGTTTCCCTGAAATCTTCAATGAAGGAAAGGACTATATGCTGTGGGCATATAACGTGGAAACCGTTATGGCCGAAAAAGTGGAAACCATCTTGCGCCGTGGTGTATTCAATACCCGTCCGAGAGATTTTTACGATGCCTACATACTGACCAGAACCCAGCAATTCGATAAGGCAGTATTTGCAGATGCACTGCAAGCGACGGCAAGACACCGCGGTACCACTGAGCAGATACGCAATACTTCAGATATCCTTCAGCGCATTGAAGAAAGCCCGGAGCTCAAAACCATGTGGGAAAAATACCGAAAACGGTTTGCCTATGCTGCCGATATTGAGTACAAGCAGATCATAGACGAACTGAAAACGCTGCTTACGTGACTGGTCTTCAGCAGCAAAAAGGCATCCTCCGACAGGAGGATGCCTCTTTTTGATGGGTAAAGCCGGAAGCCGGTTCCGGCGGATGTGCGGCATTTCTCCACCGCATCGTCTTTGTCAATAAGCCGGATGATAGAACTCTAAAGTCCAGGCCGCGGTGTCCCGCATCGCGTGCCTGTTCTGCTCCAGCTCCAGCGGCTCGATCCAGTTCAGCTCCCGAGGGATGCTGCGTTCAAACATATAGATGGTGTCGTCCCGCAGCACGTAGACCCGCAGGGCATTCTCCGCCGTCTCCTTCTGGTCCGCGTAGCG
>JAZLJI010000083.1:0-8624 GCA_045617825.1 Lachnospiraceae bacterium | reverse complement strand
GGAGGAAAATCCTCCGCCGCGGCGGGGTGCTCACCGGGTCCGGCCGGTTCAGGCCTTTTCGAGAGCCAGCGTCTTGGTGACGGTATCGCAGACCTCGGCGGGTCCGAAGTACTGGATGGCGCCGGGATAGGCATAGCAGGTCTCCACGGCCCAGGTAGCTCTGCGGTCGGCAAAGTAGGTGAAGGGCTTGCCGTCCAGCTCCACCAGAGCCTTCCGGATCACGGGCTTGTCGGCGCCGTGACGGCGTTCCATGTTCATCATCTTGGTGATGGGCATGCCGCCGGCCACCCATTCCTGAGCGGGTCTGGCCAGGTTGGAGACCTTGGACAGATAGCCGGTATAGCCGTAGCGGATCAGCAGGAAGGCATTGTAGCCCAGGGAATAGCAGTAGTCCGCGTCAAAGTTGGAGGGGAAGGCGCAGCGGCCCTCGTAGCCGAAGAAGTGGTGCAGGGGGCTGAATTTGCCCTTATAGGTGCCGGCGGCCTTCCGCTTTTCCAGCTCGGCCTTCACCCGCGCGGAGAACAGCTTCTCGGATTCGATCTGGGACACCTGCACGTTGCCGTGGGGATCCCGCTCCAGGAACAGCTGCTGCTCGATGCTTTCCGGCAGCAGGGCAAATACGGCCATGGCCTCCTTGCTCAGCCCTTTTTCGATGAATTCGTACTTTTCCTTCCAGCTGGTGAGGGCGTTGAAGGCGGCCGCCTTCTCGCCGGCCAGCAGCTCGTTGATCTCGGCGATCAGCGCGGAGAATTCGGGGATGAATTCCACCACGCCCTCGGGGATCAGGGCCACGCCGAAGTTCATGCCGCGGGCGGCGCGTTCCGCCACGGAATCCGCCAGCTGCCCGGTGATCTGCGCCAGGGTCATCTTCTTCGCCGCCACCTCTTCGGAGATCAGGCAGAGATTCGGCTGGGTCTGCAGCGCGCACTCCAGCGCCACGTGGGACGCGGAACGGCCCATGATCTTGATGAAGTGCCAGTATTTCTTGGCGGAATTGGCATCCCGCTCGATATTGCCGATCAGCTCGCTGTAGGTCTTGGTGGCGGTGTCGAAGCCGAAGGAGCAGTCGATGTCCTCGTTCTTCAGGTCGCCGTCGATGGTCTTGGGGCAGCCGATCACCTGGACGCCCAGCTTATGCGCCGCGAAATACTCCGCCAGCACCGCCGCGTTGGTATTGGAATCGTCGCCGCCGATGATCACGATGGCGTTCAGGCCGTGCTTTCTGCACACCTCGGCCGCCACGGCAAACTGCTCCTCCGTCTCCAGCTTGGTCCGGCCGGAGCCGATGATGTCAAAACCGCCGGTATTGCGGTAAGCATTGATGAACTCGTCGTCGAAGATCAGATAGTCGTCCTCCAGCAGTCCGCTGGGGCCGTTCTTGAAGCCGTACAGCACGTTGGCGGCGTCGGCAGCCTTCAGAGCGTCGTACAGACCGCAGATCACGTTGTGGCCGCCGGGGGCCTGGCCGCCGGAAAGGATCACGCCTACCGTCTGCCGCTTTTTCTCAGCGGTGCTTTCTCCCTGGCAGAAGGTGACCTCCTTCTTCCCGTAGGTATTGGGGAACAGGGCCGCGATCTTCTCCCGATCGGCCACACTGGCGGTAGCCTCGCCTTCCTTCACGGCAATATTTTCCATAGCGCAGCGCAGCATACCCGGCAGCTTCGGGCTGTAGGCGTATCTGGCTTTCTGAAGCGGTGTTTCCATGATAAAAGCTCTCCTTCGTCTTTTTCATTGCGGGGAAATGCCCCAAGCCATGATTATAATCCCCGCCGCCGGATTTGTCAAAAGCTTTCAGCCGATAAGCGTTCAGTCGGAGTATCGTGGAAATACAATCAGCAGCCTCCCCTGAGCATCTAAGAGTCTTTCTTCATGGATCTCGGTTTCAGCGGAGCCGTTGTCATATTTCTCGTATTCCTGTACCAGAGCCCGATGCAGATAGCCGAAGCTGTCCTTTGCTTCCAGATAAATGCGGTATACACCGAGCTCTTCCCTGGAAAAATCCAAATCATTGACCGTCAAGCTACGTCCTTCTGCAGTTTCGGTCCACCCCTCTTCCGTGGGAAGCTCCCGCTTCAGCAGGAGCTCTTCGTCATGTTCAACGATCACCGATACCGGCTGCTCGAAGCAGGCCCCATCCCGTCCCTCTTTCAGGGAGACGTTGAGACCGACCCGTCGGCTCGTCGGAAGATTAATACCGTCTCTGGTCCCATACTGGCTGAAGGTGGAAACGCTCAGATGCGGAACGAGTGACCAGCCCGGGGTGCGATCGAAGGTCTTGTCTGTCTCCAGCGTCTCCTTCCGGACGGTATCACCGTTTTTGACGGTCACCTGAGGCGGTACGGAGGCGCGGACAAACAGCGGAACATCTTGGATATCCGCGGTAAAGCGGCCGTTTTCCTCCTGCCGCATCTCGTGCTGCCCGTAATAATCCAACGTCACCTCCGTATCGGGGGTATAGTACCTGACCCAGACCGCGACACGCAGGTCAGCCGTATTTTTCTCACTGCTCCAGTCGGTGATCTCACTGCTGCTGTATCCCACCAGACGTTTGCTTCTCTCCGCCTGACTGTTCAGCAATTTTTTCATGGTTTCGACGTCCCTGTCCTCCTCCGCCCGCAAATACCCGATCTCCTCCTGACAGCGGACGAGCTTCGCGTTGACGGAGATCAGCAGGAGCAGGATCACCGCGCAGAACACGACTGTGATGACGTCGATCACATCCGGAAGATGCCTCCGGTTATGGGGCTCTCCATACGCCAGGGCCCGGTCCATACGCCTCCGATACGCCAGATAATAGATCAGCACGATCAGGACAGCCGCGACAACGATCCAGATAAACCCGATATTCTCCATAGCTCCCTCCTATAATCCCAGACTGTCCCGGAAGCTGTTATAATAGCTCCGCGTCACATCGGCATACTCACCGTTTTTCATGGTCAAAACGTATTTGCGGGAAAGCGTCGGTGCGATCCGCCTGATCTGCTTCCGGTTCACGATGACGGAATTGCTGATCCGGAGAAATACCTTCGGGTCCAGCATGAGGTTCATCTGATACAGGGGGTCCGAGGCCTGATAGATCCCGTCCGCCGCATGGACGAAGATCGTATGACCGTAGGATTCGATATAGATGATCTCTTCCACGGCCAGGATCCGGCGGCTGCCGTCCTCATCGGATCGCCGCACCTCCAGGTGCTGATAAAATGATCGCGCTCCGTGAGGACCAGATCGGCGTCTTCATCCGGCTCGAAGCCCGCCCTGATCAGGGCTTCCCGGATCTCGTTCTCCCGTTCCCGGCTGACTGCCAGCTTGATCTTCATCGGTCCTCCTCCCTTCCCCTTGACGCGCCTGCGTCTCAGCTGCTTCAAGCTTACTATAGCAAGAACGTTTTCCCCTTTCAAGGGCGGCCGCATAACTTGCACAAATCCCGGCGCGGAAGCATTTGCCGCGCTCCCCGGGCACAAATCCGTCCCCGAAATGCGGAAAACCGTTGCGATACCGGACGCAATAGAGTATAATAAACTGAATTTTTGTATACAGGCTTGAAAAAGCCGCAAGGAGGACCTTATGAAGATCGTTTGCCTGGATATGGAGGGTGTGCTCACCCCCGAAATATGGATCGCTTTTGCCGAAGCCACCGGGATCCCGGAGCTGAGACGCACCACCCGGGACGAGCCCGATTACGATAAGCTGATGAAATACCGCATGAATATTCTGAAGGAGCACGGTCTGGGCCTCAAGGAGATCCAGCAGGTGATCTCCACCATCGATCCGCTGCCCGGCGCCAGAGAATTTCTGGACGAGCTGCGGGAGCTGTGTCAGGTGGTGATCCTGTCCGACACCTTCGACCAGTTTGCCGGACCGCTGATCAAAAAGCTGGGGATGCCCTCCATCTTCTGCAACACGCTGCAGGTGGCCGGGGACGGCAGCATCGTGGGCTATACCATGCGCTGCGCCCAGTCCAAGCTGACCACCGTGCGGGCGCTGCAGTCCTGCGGCTTTGAGACCATCGCCTCCGGCGACAGCCACAACGATCTGGCCATGATCGAGGCCTCCAGCGCCGGCTTCCTGTTCCGGGCGCCGGAAAGCATCCGTAAGGAGCATCCGCAGATCCCGGCCTTCGAGGAATACGGCGAGCTGCTGGCTGCCATCAAGGCCGCCCTGTAAAAAAGGAGCCATCATGGAAGATTTCCTTCCCATTTGCCGGGAGGATATGGCAAAACGGGGCTGGGATCAGGCGGACTTCGTGTACCTGATCGGCGACGCCTACGTGGATCATTCCTCCTTCGGCCCGGCCATCATCAGCCGGGTGCTGGAGGCGGAGGGCTACCGGGTAGCCATCCTGTCCCAGCCTGACTGGAAGGATCCGGACAGCGTGAAGGCGCTGGGCTGCCCCCGGCTGGGCTTCCTCATCAGCGCCGGAAACATGGATTCCATGGTCAATCACTATACCGTGAGCAGGAAGCGGCGCAGTGAGGACGCCTACACCCCCGGCGGAAAAGCCGGCGCCCGTCCGGACTACGCGACCATCGTCTACAGCGGTCTGGTGAAGCGGGCATTTCCCGAGGTCCCGGTGATCATCGGCGGGATCGAGGCCTCCCTGAGGCGGCTCGCCCATTACGATTACTGGACCGATAAGCTGAAGAAGTCCGTGCTGCTGGATTCCGGCGCCGACCTCCTGCTGTACGGCATGGGGGAAAGGGCCATCGTCCAGCTGGCGGATGCCCTCGCCTCCGGGCTGGCCGTCCGGGATATCTGCTACATCCCCGGCACCGTCTGGAAGACGAAGGACGCCTCCCGGGTGCTGGAGCAGGGCGGCATCCTCCTGCCCGCCTACGACAGTCTGCTGGAGGACAAGCGCCGCTACGCGGAGAGCTTCCGGATCCAGTATGAGAATACGGACTTCGCGAGCGGGAAGCCCCTGGTGGAGCCCTACGGGCAGAAATGCTTCGTTGTGCAGAATCCGCCGGCGGCGCCGCTCACCGCCCGGGAAATGGACCGGATCTACGAGCTGCCCTACAGGAACGCGGCGCACCCCTCCTACGCGGAGGGGGGCGGCGTTCCGGCCCTGAGTGAAGTCAGGTTCTCCCTGACCTCCAACCGCGGCTGCTTCGGCTCCTGCAGCTTCTGCGCCCTGGCCTTCCATCAGGGCCGCATCGTGCAGGCCCGCAGCCACGAGTCGCTGATCCGCGAGGCGGAGGCGATGACCAAGGCGCCGGATTTCAAGGGCTATATCCACGACGTGGGCGGCCCCACGGCAAATTTCCGCGCCCCCGCCTGTGCCAAGCAGACCGAGAAGGGCGCCTGTCCCGGAAGGCAGTGCCTCTATCCGTCCCCCTGCAAAAACCTGACGGCGGATCACCGGAACTACGTCGCGCTGCTGCGGAAGCTCAGACAGATACCCGGCGTGAAGAAGGTCTTCATCCGCTCCGGCATCCGATTCGATTACGTGATGGCGGACAAGGACGACACCTTCCTGAGGGAGCTCTGCCGCTACCATATCAGCGGTCAGCTGCGGGTCGCGCCCGAGCACGTGACCAATCACGTGCTGGATCTGATGGGCAAGCCCCGCCACGAGGTATACGTCCGCTTCGAGGAGCGCTGGAAACGGATCAACGGCCGCAGCGGCAAGGAGCAGTATCTGGTGCCCTACCTCATCTCCTCGCATCCCGGCTCCACCCTGGCGGATGCCGTCGCGCTGGCGGAAAGCGTCCGGGACATGGGGTATATGCCGGAGCAGGTGCAGGATTTCTATCCGACCCCCTCCACCGTATCCACCTGCATGTATTATACCGGGCTGGATCCCCGGACCATGAAGCCGGTGGAGGTGGTGCGTGACCCTCACCAGAAGGCCCTGCAGCGGGCCCTCATCCAGTACCGCAAGCCGGAAAACTACGAGCTGGTGAAGGAGGCCCTGATCGCCGCCGGCCGGGAGGATCTGATCGGCTTCGATCGTCAGCACTGCCTGATCCCGCCCCGGAAAATGCCTCCGCGGGAGGAAGGCGGCGGGCCTGCCCGAAAAAAAGACCCCGGGAAGGACCGGTCCTCGGAAACCGGCCGTCCCGTCGGCAAATATCAGCATACAGCCCGGACCGGGGCGAAGGGCACGGCAGCAGCCAAAGCCGGACACCGGTCCGAACAGGCGGGAGGAAAAGCTCCCGCAAGGAGGAAACGTCATGAGTAAATTCAAAGCCTTTCTGACCCGTAAGAACATCGTCTTTTCCGCCAAGCGCTACGGCATCGACGCCCTGGGCGCCATGGCGCAGGGTCTCTTCTGCTCCCTGCTGATCGGCACCATCATCAAGACCCTGGGCCAGCAGCTGGACGTCACCTTTCTGACCGACATCGGCACCTACGCGATGGCGGTGGCCGGTCCCGCGATGGCCGTGGCCATCGGCAAGGCCCTTCAGGCGGATCCCATGGTGCTGTATTCCCTGGTAGCCGTCGGCTGGGCGGCCAATGCGGAGGGCGGTGCCGGCGGGCCTCTGGCGGTCCTCATCATCGCCATCGTCGCCGCGGAATGCGGCAAGGCCGTTTCCAAGGAGACCAAGGTGGATATTTTAGTGACGCCTGCCGTCACGATCCTCATCGGCGTCGCCCTGGCCAAGCTGATCGCTCCGCCCATCGGCAAAGCGGCGGATGCCTTCGGCGTCGTGATCGATAACGCCACCAAGCTGCAGCCCTTCTGGATGGGCATCGCGGTCTCCGTGCTGGTCGGAATCGCCCTGACCCTGCCGATCTCCTCCGCCGCCATTTGCCAGGTGCTGGGACTGACCGGCCTGGCGGGAGGCGCCGCGGTGGCCGGCTGCTGCGCGCAGATGGTCGGATTTGCCGTGATGTCCTTTAAGGAAAACAAATGGGGCGGCCTGGTCTCTCAGGGTCTGGGCACCTCCATGCTGCAGATGCCCAATATCGTGCGCAATCCGCGGATCTGGATCGCGCCCACCCTCTGCTCCGCCATCACCGGGCCACTGGCCACCTGCCTGTTCAAGCTGGAAATGAACGGGGCACCCATCAACTCCGGCATGGGCACCTGCGGTCTCTGCGGCCCCATCGGCGTGATCACCGGCTGGGTCAGCCCTTCGGAAAAGGCCCTGCAGCATGGCGCCTCCGTCACCGCCGCCGGCGGTATGGACTGGCTGGGACTCGTTCTGATCTGCATCGTGCTGCCGGCAGTCCTCACCGCGATCTTCGGCGCCCTCAGCCGCAAGCTGGGCTGGATCAAAGAGGGCGACCTCACGCTGGATAAATAAAATCGGGCCGTGCAGGCCCTCTGCCTATTTGATAAGATGAACAGTTGTCCGATTTCCGCCCACTGCGGCGGCTGTGCCTATAACGGCTTGACCTATCCTCAGACGCTGGAGCTCAAGCAGAAAAAGACCGAAGCCCTCTTGGGGGGCTTCGGCCTTGTGCGTCCGATCATCGGCATGGAGCATCCCTTCCACTACCGCAATAAGGTCCATCAGGTCTTCTTCCGGGACGGCGGGGGCGTGCTGCAGAGCGGCTATTACGCCGCCGGGAGCCACCGGGTCTATGCCGTCCGGGACTGCCTGATCGACGACGCCAAATGCCAGGAGATCATTGCCACGGTAAGAGCGCTGGCCCGGGAGCAGAAGCTCTCCGTCTATGACGAGAGACGG
The DNA here is from genome assembly GCA_045617825.1 of Lachnospiraceae bacterium. Lineage (GTDB taxonomy): Bacteria > Bacillota > Clostridia > Lachnospirales > Lachnospiraceae > UBA6987. Next base: position 987 of record JAZLJI010000083.1, on the reverse strand, counting down.
CGCACGGGCTTCCTCCGGCACGTGCTGGTGCGCCGGGGCTTTGCCACCGGCGAGATCATGGTGGTATTAGTGGTCACCGATCCCGTTTTCCACGGCAAATCCCGCTTTCTCACCGCGCTCACCGAGGCCCATCCGGAGATCAGCTCCGTGGTCCTGAACGTCAACGACCGGCAGACCACCATGGTCCTGGGCGAAAAAAACATCCCCCTTTACGGTCCCGCCTTCATCGAGGACGAGCTGATGGGGCTGCGGTTCAGGCTCTCTCCCTCCGCCTTTTATCAGATCAATCCGGTCCAGACCGCCGCGCTGTACCGCACCGCGCTGGATCTGGCTGCCCTCGGCCCCGAGGACGTGGTGCTGGATGCCTATTGCGGCATCGGGACCATCGGCCTGCTGGCCGCGGCAGAGGGCGCAGGTAAGGTCATCGGCGTCGAGCTCAACAAAGCCGCCGTGCGGGACGCCCGGGTGGGCGCCCGGAACAACGGCATTTCCCGGGCGGAATTCGTGGCGGGCGACGCCACCCTGTTCATGGAGGAGCTGGCGGCCCGGGGAGAGAAGCTTTCCGCGGTGCTCCTGGACCCGCCCCGCAGCGGTTCCACCGAGCGCTTCTTCAGCGCCTGCGCCGCGCTGGCGCCGGACCGGATCGTCTACGTCTCCTGCAACCCCGAAACGCAGGCCCGGGATCTGGCCTTCATCACGAAAAAGGGCTACGCGGTCCGGGCCATCCAGCCGGTGGACATGTTCCCGTTTACCGACTCGATAGAGACGGTATGTTTATTGTCCAAACTTTCTGACGCAAAGCATCATGTGGAAGTAGAGCTCAATCTGGATGAACTGGATCTAACTTCTGCGGAGAGTAAAGCGACCTATGATGAGATCCGGGAATATGTGATGGCACAGACCGGGCTGCATGTAACGAATCTGAATATCGCACAGACAAAGCGGAAATGCGGGATCATCGAACGAGAGAATTATAACAAGCCGAAG
>JAZLJI010000082.1:0-13480 GCA_045617825.1 Lachnospiraceae bacterium | reverse complement strand
GCCGTTCCACGCTGGGCGGTTATGAGGATTATGTGGCGGAAAAGGCCAGGCGGGAGGCGCTGCAGGCCGAAGGGGCGGCAGCGGCGGCCGGTCCGGCTGCCGTGAAGACCGTCCAGACCGATTCCGCCCGGGAGCGGCAGTTAAAAAAAGAGGCGGACGCGGAGCGCCGCCGGAAGGAAAAGGAGCTGTCTAAGACCGAGGAGCTGATCGAGGAGACCGAAGGGCGGATCGCCGAGATCGACGGCATCTTCGGAGATCCCGAGGTCGCCCGGGACGCCGCCCGCCTGATGGCCCTCCAGCAGGAAAAGGATGAGCTGAACGCGCGGCTGGAGGAGCTGTACGGCCGCTGGGAAGAACTGAACTGATTGAATTATAAAAAGCTCCCTGACCTCCGCCGGAGCCGGAAGCAGGGAGCTTTCCCATAGAGGATCTGCCGAAGGGGCCGCGTCCGTTTCACGGATGCGGCCCCTTCTTCGTCATTTTTTCTCCGTTAGATAGGTCTTCAGGGTCTCCAGTGCCTTCCGGTACCCGGCAAAGCCCAGGCCCTTGAAGCAGCACAGGCAGGCCAGGCCCACGTAGGAAACGTGGCGGAATGCCTCGCGGCTGTCCACGTCGGTCAGATGGACCTCCACCGCCGGGATCCCCACCGCCTTCACGGCGTCCAGGATCGCCACGCTGGTATGAGTGTAGGCCGCCGCATTGATTACCAGCCCGTCCATCCGGCCGTAGGCCTCCTGGATCTTCTCCACCAGCGCGCCCTCATAGTTGGATTGGAAGATCTCGACCTCCAGCTCCAGCTCTCCGGCCGCCTCCTCGATATAGCGGCACAGCTCCCGATAATCCTTCCTTCCGTACATGTCCGGCTCCCGGATCCCCAGCATATTGAGATTCGGTCCGTTGATCACCAATATTTTCATCACAGTCTTCCTTCTTCCTTCATCGCGTCCAGGATCCCCAGGGCCGCCGCGGCCTCCGCCACCGGCAGCACTCTCAGGGCGATACAGGCGTCGTGCCGCCCCGTAATGCGCAGCTCGCAGTCGGTCATCTTCCGCAGATCCACGCTTTTCTGCGGCCGCCCGATGGAGGGCGTGGGCTTCACGGCGATCCTGAGCACCAGCGGCATCCCGTCGGAAATACCGCCCAGGATCCCTCCGGCATGATTGCTGAGCAGCTCCGGCCGGCCCGCTTCGCCGATGCGGTACGGGTCGTTGTTTTCACTGCCCTTCAGCTTCGCCGCGGCAAAGCCTTCTCCGAATTCCACGCCCTTGATCCCGGGAATGGCGAAAAGCAGCAGGGCCAGTCTTCCCTCCAGCCCCTGAAACAGGGGCCCGCCCAGGCCGATGGGTAGCCCGGTCACCCGGACCTCGACCAGGCCGCCCAGGGAATCCTCCTCGGCCCTGGCCGCAGCGACCGCCTCGGCAAAGGCCTCCGGCCGGGTCTCTCCGCCGACGGCAAGCAGGCGGCTTTCCACCCGGATGCCCCGCTGCGCCAGCAGCTGCAGGGCGATCCCGCCTCCCACACAGTAGGGAGCGGTCAGCCGGCCCGAGAAGGCCCCGCCTCCCGCGGGCAGCTCCGTGAGCTGATATTTGCCCCAGGCGGCAAAGTCCGCGTGGCCGGGCCGGGGAACGGTCCGCAGCGCCTCGTAATCGCCGCTCCGGGCATCCCGGTTCCGGATGAGTACGGCCAGCGGCGCCCCGGTCAGGACGAATTCGTCCGCCGTTTCCGCGTCCTTAGGCTCTCTCCGGCCTGCCGCAGCGTCCGCCTCTTTCCGCTCTGCCGCCGCACGTCCTGCCGCCGGCAGCATTTCCAGGCCCTCGGTAAATTCCGGCTCGTCGCTTTCCCGGCGGGCGGTGGTGAGCGGAGAATGTCCCGGCGCCCGCCGGTCCAGGAAGGCCTGCAGCAGACTCAGCGAGAACTTTTCTCCGGCGGGAAGCCCCGTCAGCCGCAGCCCGATCGCCGGGTCGTGGGAGCCTCCCCAGATTTCCATGGTCAGGGCCTCGCCCCTCCAGACAGACATGCTCTTCCTCCCTCCGCTGCCCTCCGCAGCCTCTTCCTTCTATCCTTCACCGTAAGCGCTCCGCCGCAGGCGGGAGCCCCGGCGCGTTCCCGGTCAGCGCTCCGTCCGCTCCAGCTCTCTGAAGCAGCGCCAGAATTCGGGAAACGACTTGGTCACGTCCATCGCGCCCGAGAGCCGGATCTGCTGATCCGGTGCGAGCCCGGCGGTGGCCCCGCCCGCCGCCATGGCCAGCCGGTGATCTCCCGCGCTGCCGGCCTCCGCCCCGTGCAGCGGACAGCCGCCGGGGATATCCATCGAGCCGCCCTCGACCGCTGCTTCGCAGCCTATGGCCTGCAGCAGGGCCGCCAGGGTGCTCAGCCGGGAGGATTCCTTGAACCGCAGCCGTTCTCCGCCCCGGATCCGCGCCGTCCCCTCGGCAAAGGCCGACAGGACGCCGAAGACCGGCACCAGATCCGGCGACGCGTCCGCATCGAGGAGCGTTCCGGTAAGCCTTCCCTCCCCGCGCACCGCGAGCTCTCCCTCGGGCGTCCGGCTCACGGAAGCGCCCATTTGCCGCAGCAGCTCCGGAAAGCAGCTGTCCGGCTGGCAGGGGTCCTCCTCCAGTCCCGCGACCCGGATCCCGGCGGGGCTCAGGGCCCCCATGGCCAGGAAGGCCGCCGCGCCGGACCAGTCGCCGGGCACGGTCAGCTCCTCCGGCAGCCTCGGCACCCGGCCGCCGGGGATAAGGAACAGGCGGTCTTCTCCCCTCTTCTCCTCGGTCACCCGGAGCCCTGCCTCGGCCAATGCCGCAAGGGTCATGTCCACATACCCCCGGGAGCCGATCGGGTCCCTCACCAGCAGCCGGCTCTCGCCGTCCAGCAGCGGGAGCGTCAGCAGCAGCGAGGAAACGTACTGGGAGGAGACGCTGCCCGGCAGAACGAATTCGCCGGCGGTCAGCCTGCCCTCCGCGGAAACGTAGGCTCCCGCCTCGCGGAAACGCATGCCCCGCTCCGTCAGCGCGCGGGTCAGCTCCCCGATAGGCCGCCCGATCAGGCTGCCCTCCCGCAGGAAGGCAAGCTTCAGGTCAAATACCCCCGCCAGAGGCAGCAGGAGCCGGAAACCGGTCCCGTTTTCTCCGATGGGCAGCAACAGCAGCTCCTCCTGCCGCAGAGGCTTCTCCGAGGGCGTCAGCCGCAGCTGTCCCTCCGCGCTTTCGATCTCCGCTCCCAGACGTTCCAGACAGCGGATGAGCTGCCATACGTCCTCCGGGAGCTGCCCCCGGTACTCCAGGGTCAGAGGCGTTTCTCCCAGCATTCCCAGCAGCAGATACCGCTGGATCCAGGATTTGGAAGGCGGAGCCGTGATCCTTCCGGTCCTGGCCCCGCCCTGTAAAGTCACCTGCATATCTTACCTACTCTCTGGGCGCGCCGCCGTCCGCGGCCCAATCCGCCAGTGCCTCCGGCTGCACCGGGATGAAGCGGGTACGGCCCAGAATCTCCGGCACTACCAGCGTCAGCGTACCGCTGACGATTTTCTTGTCCGCCAGTGCCTGCTCCGCCACCTTTTCCGCGGAATAGGGACATTCCGTGGGAAGGCCGTAGCGCACAAGCAGCGCCTCCAGCTCCTCCAGCAGCTCCGGCTGGCAGTATTTGCGCTTGACCGCCGCCCGGGTCACCATCATCATCCCGATGGCGACGCCCTCCCCGTGGCTGATCGCCCAGCCCGACAGGGTCTCTATCGCATGGCCGAAGGTGTGTCCGAAATTGAGCTTTCTCCGGTCTCCCCGGTCGAATTCGTCGGCCTCCGCCAGCTGTGCCTTCATATTGGCACAGATATTGATCACATAATTCACGCAGTCCCGGACGTCCGTATCCCGGATCGTATTGAAGAGCGCCTTGCTGCCCACGCAGCCGTATTTGATGATCTCCGCCACGCCGTCCCGGTACACCTCCTGCGGCAGATCCTTCACCACCGCCGGATCGATGAGCACCAGCAGCGGCTGATGGAAGGCCCCCACCAGATTCTTCCCCTGGGGCAGGTCCAGGCCGGTCTTCCCGCCGATAGAGGAATCCACCTCCGCCAGCAGGGTCGTCGGCACCTGTACCACGTCGATGCCTCTGAGGAAGGTCGCCGCGGCAAATCCGGCCATATCGCCTACCACACCGCCGCCCAGCGCCACCACCAGGTCACTGCGGGTAAAGCGATGCTCCGCCAGAAAAGCCAGGATCCCGGCATAGGTCGCCAGATTCTTGCTGCCCTCTCCTTGAGGAAGGGCGTAGGGAAGGGCTTCAAAGCCGGCGATCTCCAGGGAAACCAGCACATCCATTCCGTACAATGACATCACATTGTCGTCTGAGATCAGCGCGACCTTTCCGGGATTCCGTTTCTCCCGGATCAGGGCCCCTACCTCTCTCAGCAGACCGTTCTTGATACGAATGTTTTCTCCTGCCATCTGTTCATCCTTTCCCGGCTGAAAGCCATACGGATATTATAATAAAAGCGGAGGGAAATGTCAACTTCCCTCCACTTTATCGGCAAATGCCGCGGAAAAGCGGGCCCTTCCCGCCCTTTCGCCGCCTTCTTTCCTCTTGTACTCTTTCCGGCGGGATGGTATACTGGAGCTATCCCAAGACGAAAGGCGGCATCCGCATGGATATCCACGGCTTACAGAAAATGACTCTTTTGGACTTCCCGGGAAAGGTGGCCTGCACGGTATTTTTAGGCGGCTGCGATTTCCGCTGCCCCTTCTGTCATAACAGCGACCTGCTGAAGCGGTCCGAGGCGCCGGTCCTGATGGACGATCAGGAGCTGCTGGCCTTTCTGAAGACCAGGACCGCCCTGCTGGAGGGGGTCTGCTTCACCGGCGGCGAGCCGCTGCTGCGGCAGGATCTGCTTCCCGTCATCGAGCAGGTGCGGGCGCTGGGCTTCGCGGTGAAGCTGGATACCAACGGGACCCATCCGGAGCGGCTGAAGGAGCTGCTGGACCGGGGCCTGCTGGATTACGTCGCCATGGACATCAAGAATGCGCCCGACCGCTACGCCGCGACCGTCGGCTTCCCCCTGCCGGAGGCCTTTGGCCCCATCATGGACCGGATCCGGGAAAGCATCCGCCTGATCATGGGCAGCGGGATCCCCTACGAGTTCCGCACCACCGTGGTCCGGGAATTCCACGACGAGGCGTCGTTTCCCGCCATCGGCGCCCTTATTCGGGGCGCGTCCCGTTACTATCTCCAGTGCTTTACCGACCGGGACAAGGTGCTCTGCGAGGGGCTGACCGCTCCCACCGCAGAGGAGCTTGAGCGCTGCCGCGCGCTGGCCGCGCCCTTCGTGGGTAAGGCCGAGCTCAGAGGGGTGGACTGACCGCCCCTCTGCCGTCCCTCCCGTAAAAGTACCCCTACTTAATCATCTTTATCCTCTGCCTGCATTTTCCGTGAATCTTTTCGTCAGCACACTATATGTAGTATACAAAAAATAAATACCGCCAAGATATTGACGGCTGTCTCCGGGCATGTTATAGTTGAGCCGTATCGCCCTCCCGACCTCGCATCTGCTGCGGGCGGCGGGCCGAGTGCAGAAAAGCGGCGCCCACAGCGCCTTAAGAAGGAGCAGCTTATGTATCAGGTAATCAAACGGGACGGCCAGGTCGCGGAATTTGACATCCGCAAGATCAGTGCAGCCATCAACAAGGCCTTCGTTGCCTTAAACAAGCCCACCCATCCGACGGTGATGGATATGCTGGCACTGCGTGTGACTGCGGAATTCGAGCCCAAGATCAAGAACGACAAGATCGCCGTGGAGGATATCCAGGACTGCGTAGAAAAGGTCCTCTCCGAAGCCGGCTACGCGGACGTGGCCAAGGCCTACATCCTGTACCGCAAGCAGCGTGAAAAGGTCCGCAACGTGGGCTCCGCCCTGCTGAACTATAAGGATCTGGTAGACAATTACCTGAAGACCAACGACTGGCGCGTAAAGGAAAACTCCACCGTCACCTATTCCGTCGGCGGTCTGATCCTCTCCAACTCCGGCGCCATCACCGCCAACTACTGGCTGAGTGAGATCTACGACGCCGAGGTGGCCGAGGCGCACCGCAGCGCTGCTCTGCATCTGCACGACCTGTCCATGCTCACCGGCTACTGCGCCGGCTGGAGCCTGAAGCAGCTGATCCAGGAGGGTCTGGGCGGCGTTCCCGGCAAGATCACCTCCGCTCCCGCCAGCCACCTGTCCACCCTCTGCAATCAGATGGTGAATTTCCTGGGGATCATGCAGAACGAATGGGCCGGCGCTCAGGCCTTCTCCTCCTTTGATACCTATCTGGCTCCCTTTGTCAAGATCGACAACCTCTCCCAGAAGGAAGTGAAGCAGTGCATCCAGAGCTTCGTCTACGGGGTCAATACGCCCAGCCGCTGGGGCACTCAGGCGCCCTTCTCCAACATCACCCTGGACTGGGTGGTGCCGAAGGATCTGGCCAACCTGCCCGCTCTGATCGGCGGCAAGGAGGTGGATTTCACCTACGGTGACTGCCAGAAGGAAATGGATATGGTCAACAAGGCCTTCATCGAGATCATGATCGAGGGCGACGCCAACGGCCGCGGCTTCCAGTATCCCATCCCCACCTACTCCATCACCAAGGACTTCGACTGGTCCGAGACCGAGAACAACAAGCTGCTGTTCGAGATGACCGCCAAATACGGCACCCCGTACTTCTCCAACTATATCAACTCCGATATGGAGCCCAGTGACGTCCGCTCCATGTGCTGCCGTCTGCGTCTGGACCTGCGCGAGCTGCGCAAGAAATCCGGCGGCTTCTTCGGCTCCGGCGAATCCACCGGCTCCATCGGCGTGGTCACCATCAACCTGCCCCGCATCGCTTACCTCGCGGAAAATGAAGCCGACTTCTATCAGCGTCTGGACAAGCTGATGGATATCGCGGCCCGGTCCCTGAAGACCAAGCGTACCGTTATCACCCAGCTGCTGAACAACGGCCTGTACCCCTACACCAAGCGCTACCTGGGCACCTTCGCCAACCACTTCTCTACCATCGGTCTGATCGGCATGAACGAGGCCGGCCTCAACGCCAGGTGGCTGAAGAAGGATCTGACCCAGCCCGAGACTCAGGCCTTCGCCAAGGACGTGCTGAACCACATGCGCGAGCGCCTTTCCGACTATCAGGAAATGTACGGCGACCTGTACAACCTGGAGGCCACCCCGGCCGAGTCCACCACCTACCGCTTCGCCAAGCACGATAAGGAGGATTTCCCGGACATCGTCACGGCCAACATGAACGGCACGCCTTACTACACCAACTCCTCTCACCTGCCCGTGGGCTACACCGAGGATATCTTCACGGCCCTGGAGGTCCAGGACGAGCTGCAGACGCTGTATACCTCCGGCACCGTGTTCCACGCCTTCCTGGGCGAGAAGCTGCCGGATTGGAAGTCCGCCGCCACGCTGGTGCGGAAGATCGCCGAGAACTTCAAGCTGCCCTACTACACCATGAGCCCCACCTACTCCATCTGCAAGGATCACGGCTATCTGACCGGTGAGCAGTATACCTGCCCGCACTGCGGCGCCAAGACCGAGGTCTACAGCCGCATTACCGGCTACTACCGTCCCGTGCAGAACTGGAACGACGGCAAGGCCCAGGAGTTCAAGGACAGAAAGCTCTACGACATCGGCCGCAGCGTCCTGAAGGCCAGCCACGCCGCCGAGGCGGAGGCCGCTCCCGCCTGCGCCTGCAGCGCTCCCGCTCCCGCGGAAACGCAGGAAAGCAGCCCAGCGCTGATGATGTTCGCCACCCACACCTGCCCTAACTGCAAGAAGGCCTCCGAGCTGCTGGAGGCGGCCGGGATCGCCTACACCAAGCTCTACGCTGAGGAAAATGCCGAGCTGGTCGCCCGTTACGGGATCCGCCAGGCTCCTACGCTGATCGTTCCTCAGGGCAAGACCGACTTCCGCAAGATCGTCGGTGTCGGCGCCGTCATCCAGTATATCAACGAGCAGGCCTGAGAGCCATAAACCGAAGGCGGCGGCCCTAAGGCCGCCCCCTTCCCATATTCCGAGAGGTATCTTCATGAGTGAACTTGCGATCATCGGCGGCGGCCCTGCCGGTCTGACGGCTGCCATTTACGCCCTGCGCGCCGGCCATACCGTAACGGTCTACGAAAAAGAAAGCCTGGGCGGCCAGATCACGGCCAGCCCGCTGGTGGAAAACTATCCCGGGGTCCCCGGGGTCTCCGGCGCGGAGCTGGGAGCCCGGATGGCCGAGCAGGCGGAGGCGCTGGGAGCCGAGATTCGGTACCGCGAGGTGCTGGGCATTTCCCGCGCGGAGTCCGGCTTCGTCCTGAAGACGGCCCGGGAGGAGGACACGGCCAGGGCCGTGATCCTGGCCACCGGCGTCACCCACCGCGGGCTGGGACTGCCCGGTGAGGAGGAGCTGATCGGCGCAGGCATTTCCTTCTGCGCGGTCTGCGACGGCGCCTTCTACCGGGACGGCACGGTCGCCGTCGTCGGCGGCGGGGACAGTGCCCTGCAGGAGGCGCTCTACCTCTCCACCCTTTGCCGGAAGGTCTGCCTCATCCATCGCCGGAGCCAATTCCGGGCCGAGGAGCGCCTGGTGGCCAAGGCCAGAGCCGCGGCCAATATCGAGATGATCCTGGAAAGCACGCCCTCTGCCTATCTGAGCCGGGACGGCGAGCTGACCGGGCTCGTCCTCACGCATAAGCCCGACGGCGCGGTCCGGGAGCTTCCCGTGGACGGCCTCTTCCTGGCCGTCGGTCAGACTCCGGCAAATGCCTTCCTGCAGGACCTGGTGGCCATGACCCCGGAGGGGTATCTCTACTCCGACGAGACCGCGCTCACCTCGGTGCCCGGGATATTTGCCGCGGGGGACTGCCGCACCAAGGAGATCCGGCAGCTCACCACCGCCGTATCCGACGGCGCCGTGGCAGCGCTGGCGGCTTCCGACTACCTGGAAAGACTATAGGAGGTGACTATGCTGCCGCCTGCCCTTCCCCGCAAAAAAGCTCAGAGGATCGCACGTCCTCTGAGCTTTTCTTTTTATGCTTTCCCGTAGGCAGCTTCGGTTCGCCCTGCCTCACTCCTGCTCCAGGATCTCCAGGATATCCGCGATCAGCTGCCGGGACTGCTTCAGCCGGTAGACCCTGCCGTTTCCCAGCATTTCCTCATAAGGCGCGATCGAAAAACCGCTGAGCCTTCCCGCATCGTCATAGAAATACAGCGAAAGATGCGTGCCGTAGATATCGCCGCCATGATGCTCAACGGTATCGGAGAACAGCGCCGTGAGCCGAAGACGGTAGCGGCACTGCAGCAGCCTCTCCCTGATGGCCTTCTGCTGAGCTTCCGTGATCTCCGGATACTCTTTGATCTCAATACTCGCCCTGTGGGTGTACTCTTCCGTCCTCACCAGGAGCTTCCAGTTATCCTGAGCATAGCGGGAAAAGGAACGCGGCCAGAGCAGCACCGCCAGCCCGATGAGCAGCAGCGCCGCGATGCTGATGGCAATTCCTTTGCGGTAGTCCTTCCTGACCATGCTGATCTCCCGATTGGCATATTCAATGGTCTCCCGGACCACCTTCTCGGCTTCATTCCGCTCCATGCGCGCCACCTCCACTTAAAATATCGTACAGACTGACCTCCAGAATTTCGGACAGCGGGATCAGCAGGGAAATGTCGGGGAAGGACAGGCCGCGCTCCCATTTGCTGACAGCCTTCCCGGAAATGTGCAGCAGAGCGGCCAGCTCGTTCTGCGTCAGCCTCAAGGCCTCCCGTTTTTCGCGGATCAGCTGTCCCGTCTTTTCGGCATCCATGACGTCTCCCTCCCTTCTGTCATCATTTTACCCTGTCCGCATCAAGGAGTAAACCGACTGTCGGTTTACTCCTTGCGTTTGGCAGCGACTGCCGGGCTTTCCCGCCCCGCCTTTCGCTTACAGGCCGCGGGCCTTTCTCTCACTGTAAGGGAAGTTCTCCTTTGCCGGGAAATAGCACTCGGTGAAGACTCCCGCGTCGTGGTTGCGGAAGAAGATCCCGCAGGAATCGTCCTCGTAAATGTGCAGGAACACGCTGCGGCACTGCAGGCCGCGGACGTGCTCGAAGCTGGACACGTTGATCTGCGGGATATCGTGCAGGTCCACCCAGCTGATCCGCTTATAAGGGCTCTCTCCCGCCCAGTAGAAGTCTCCGAAGTGGGCGTGGCCGTAGAAATGCAGCTTGACGTTCTGCGGCAGCGGCAGGATATGCTCATTGAATAGGGCCGAGGCGCGGCTTCCGCCGGCAAAGGCATAGTGGGAGGCCGTGATTACCGGGCCCTCCTCCCGGGCGATCTCGTTCTTCAGATTTTCCAGCAGGGCGTAATGGGGATACGCCTCCGCCTGCCCGTGGACGATCCCGTGGGTCGTGTTCCAGGAAAGGTCCTTGGCCACGTGGTCCGTCAGAAAATAGACCGTGTAGCGGCCCAGTCTGACCTTAAAATACGGCTGATCGATCTCCGGGGCGCAATACCACTCCGGATGCCGCTTCACCATTTCGTACATGAAGACCCGGTCGCCGCCGGCCTTGCGGATATAGTCGATATCGTGATTGCCTGCCACAAAGCAGAGGGGCAGGCCCAGCGAAGCGAAGGCCTCCTCCTGCATCCGGCACATGTCCTCCAGCCGGTCCGGCTCTACTCCCTCCACGGTGTCGCCCAGGTACCACAGCATATCCGCCGGCTCCCCCAGGGCGCGGAAATCCCGCAGATTGACCTCCATACATTCCCGGGCCTTTGCCGGATCGTACTGCTGCAGATCGGAGAAGATCCACAGCTTATGCACGGCCCGTTCCAGAGAGGCCCGATACAAATACTCGTACATTCCTTATTTTTCCTCGGTCCTGACCGTGAAGCTCCAGCGGAAGGCCTTCTCCGAAAACCGTTCGGAGGCCTTCAGCTCCGGCCCGCAGGAGTGGGAGCCGCAGCCGCACTGCCGGTAATCCAGACTGACCACCGTTTTGCCGCCGGGCGGCAGCTGATGATCGTGCGTACAGGCCGTCAGCTCCTCCGCGGTATAAGGAGAGGCATTGAAAAGGAAGGAGGGCGTCTCCTCCGTTCCCTCGAAGATCATCCGGCAGCCGCTCTCCTCTGCCGTCTCGGCCCACACCGTGCCCCAATGGGCGCCGTTTTCCTGCGGCCGGATATAATGCTCGAAGTTTTCCTCCGGGCTGCTCTCATACCGTCCGAAGCGGGCCGACAAATGCTTGTCCGAGTAGGCCTCCTGCGGACCATAGCCCAGATAGCGCATTTGCCGGAAGCTCTCCGGCAGGATCAGCTGCACACCGAAGCGGGGCAGCTCCCGCAGGTCCTCCCGCACCCGGACCTTCGTCTCCACGTGCAGGATCCCGTCTCTCCGCAGGCGATAGACCGTTTCCGCCTCCAGCAGCGGCAGCTTGGCGGGGGCTGCCAGGCTCAGCGTATAGGACACGGCAAATTCCTCTTTCGAATTCACCAGCACTTCTTCCCTTACCAGACGGCTGTCGAAGCTGCGGAAGCCCTTCTTCTCCCAGTCGTCCTTCAGCAGACGGTCGTTGTCCATCGGTGCCCGCCAGAGGATGAACTGCATCGGCGCCCGGAAGAAGGGCTTTCCGTCCCGCATCCACTGCATCAGAAGGCCCCGGTGCCGGTCAAATACGACCCGGTCCTTTCCGTTGTCCGCGAAGATCCGCTGCTCATCCAGCTGAACGGTCAGAGGATCCTCCTTCTGAGCGGAAGCAGCCCCCCGTGGGATCTCCGCCAGCCGGAACTGCTCGAAGGCCGCCTCATCGCCCCGGGCCGCGAAGGCCGTGTCCCGCGCGTACAGCAGCCGCACCGTGCAGCAGTAGATCCCCGGCTCCTCCATCGGTACGCCCTTGTACAGCCGGAAGCTGCGGGAGGCGCCGGGGCCGAGCTTCAGTTGGTCCAGGCTGCCCTTCTGCAGGAGCTCGCCATCCCGCTCCAGGGTCCAGGCCAGGGTATAGGCCGACATGTCCGTGAAATAATTCAGGTTTTTCACGGTGAGAGTTTCTTTATTCAGACTGAAGGCGAAGGGCTGATAGGCCTTCTTCATCTCCAGCAGCCCCACGTGCGGCCGACGGTCCGGATAGACCAGGCCGTCCACGCAGAAATTCCCTGCGTTCGGCTGCTCTCCGAAATCGCCGCCGTAGGCATAGCCCGTCCGGCCCTCCGCCTCGACCGCCACCGCATGGTCGCAGAACTCCCAGATACAGCCGCCGGCGAATTTTTTGTATTTTCGGATCAGGGAAACGTAATCCGCCAGATCCCCGGGGCCGTTGCCCATGGCGTGGGAATATTCGCACAGGTACAGCGGCTTGCGGAAGGCCCTGCTCCGGCAAACGTATTCGCAGTATTCCGGGGTGGGATACATGTAGCTGTCCACGTCCGTAGGATGCTCCTTCCGGAAATAGAGGAAGGCCTGGAGCTTCCGCTTCACCTTCAGCGGAAGGGAGACTGGCTCGCGGCCGACCTTCCGGCACCACAGCCCCTTGTCCTCCAGGGAGCCGGCGAAATCGGCGCCCTCGTAGTGGACGATGGCCTGCGGATCCCGCTCCTTGATATAGCGGTACATCGCCTCGTGGTTGCGGCCCAGCCCGGACTCATTGCCCAGGGACCAGAACAGCACGCAGCCGAAGTTCTTGTCCCGCTCGTACAGGCGTCTGGCCCGGTCCAGATACGCCTCGGTCCACTCCTCGCTGTCGGACAGCCGGTTCCAGGCCTTGACGCGCAGGAAGCCGTGGGTTTCCAGATCCGCCTCATCCACCACGTAGATGCCGTAGCGGTCGCAGAGCTCGTAAAAGCGGGGATCGTCCGGATAATGGGAGGTCCTGATGCAGTTGCCGTGATGGGCCTTGATCAGCCGGATATCCCGCTCCATGTCCGCCGGGCTGACCGTGTGGCCGGTAACGGGATGGGATTCGTGCCGGTTCACGCCCAGCAGCTTGATCGGCTTCCCGTTGAACAGGAGCCTGCTCTTCTCGATCCGCGCCTCCCGCAGCGCCACGGCAAGCTTCAGCGTCTCCCCGCCGCAGCTCAGCAGCAGCGTATACAGCTGCGGATCCTCGGCGGACCAGAGGACCGCCCTTCGGATGGGAATCGTCGGAGAACGGTCAACGGTATCTCCCAAAATAAAGCAGTCGCCGGGGCCCGAAAGCTCGTAGCGGATCCGCTCGTCTCCCGGAAGGCGCAGCCGCAGCTGCAGCTCTGCCCTGCCGGTCTTCAGATCCAGCGCCGTGTTCAGCTGCAGGTCCTCGATGTGCTGCGCGTCCCGGGACAGCAGGTACACCTCCCGGAAAATGCCGGACATCCGCCACATATCCTGGTCCTCCAGATAGGAGCCGTCGCACCATTTGAAGACCAGCACCGTGATCCGGTTCTCACCCGGACGGACCGCGCCGCTCACGTCAAATTCAGAGGTCCCGTGGCTGACCTGGCTGTAGCCG
>JAZLJI010000081.1:0-20777 GCA_045617825.1 Lachnospiraceae bacterium | reverse complement strand
CAAACCTTTGAAGTCGCCCAAAGCCGCGCCGGGCCCCCTCGAGTTCCCTTACGGAAACTCGGGGGCAGAACCGCAGCTCTGAGATGCGCCCTCCCCCAAGAGAAGCTTAAGGCCTCCGCCTCAAAAAGCCCCTTCCCCCCGAAAAGTAAAGCTTGAGGCCTCCGCCTCATAAAAAACACGGAAGCTTGAGGCTCCCCCTCAAAATCATCACAGCTCCTGCAGCCGCTCTGCCCCCTTCGTATCCAGCCAGCGGAGCAGCAGGGCGGAGACGCCTGCAAAAAGCAGCGAGCCTACCGCCAGGTAGGCGGCTAGCCCCAGGCGATACCCGATGATCAGGTATCCGCCCCCGTAAAGCGCCACCGCGGCCCAGGGGCCGAAAATGGATATAGCCACCGCGGCGCCCTGCTTGATCGGGACGATCTCATTTGTCCAGTTCATCATGGGCAGCTTCGTACCTAGGAAGGACGCAAAGGCGGCGAAGAATACCGCGTACAGCAGCATGGTCAGGCCGTAGAGGAACATGACGCCCAGCGGCAGCTCCAGCCGGCTCAGTGCGGCGATCAGAAACAGCAGCAGCGGCGGAAGGGTCAGCAGCAGCTGCAGCAGGGTCTTGGCCCGCAGCACCGTCTTGCCCTCCACCGGCAGAGACTTCGGGATCCAGAGGCATTTGCCCTCCAGAGACAGGGCCGGGGCCGCCGGGTCGATCATGGTGATCAGCAGGAAGGAGGCGCAAAGCAGCAGGACCTCCACCGTGCCGGGCCGCTCGGCGAAGACCTCTCCCAGCACCGTCAGCAGCTCCTCGCCCTTGATCAGCAGGCCCGCCGCGGCCGCGATGACGAAGGCGATGCCCAGACCGCAGTTCATCATATAGTTGGAGCTGGAGGAAAAGCGTCCCAGCTCCTTGCCCACCAGCGCCCAAAGCGCGGACTTTTCCCGGACCGTTTTCTCCCGGTACTGCTTCCGGACCGCTTTTTCGCTGGCGGTGGCGATCCCGAGGAAGGTCTTCTTCAAAAGCAGCCAGGTCCCGTACAGCAGGACCAGCGAGGCTGCCAGAAGCGCCGCCGCGGCAAGGATATCGCCGGTGCCGGATCTGCCGATCAGGTACAGCAGATAAGCGGAGCCCTTGATATTCTCGCCGTATTCCGCGGCGTGCAGCAGAAGATCCTGCAGCACAGCCTCCGCCCTGAAGTAGAAGAAATAGTACGCGCCGAGGAACAGCAGCGCCGCCAGCACCGAGACCACGCTTTTCCGCTTCAGCTTCAGGCTGATCTTGGCGATCACCCAGCCCAGCAGGCAGCTCAGCACCATGGTCAGCGCCGAAATAGCCAGATAAAGCAGCAGCGCGCAGAGGCATTTGCCGAAGGAAAAGCCGGTAAATACGCCGTACACGACCGCGGCCGGCAGGAACACGACCGCGCTGTACAGGATCCCCATCAGATACACGCTGATCAGCCGGGCGCCCACCAGCGTCCCGATCGGGATCGGCATGGACAGCAGCAGATCGTTGTCCTTGCCCTTGTACAGCCCCGCGTAGGTGGAAAATGCGCTGCCGAAGGTCCCCAGCAGCAGAGTCATCCCGATCATGATCAGCCAGTAGAGCCAGTCCGCGCCGGCGGCTGCCAGCCCGCTGCAGAGGGACACCGCCAGGAGGGTAAAGATGCCGCCCAGCACCACGACCATCAGCAGGCCGTAGAAGACGAACCAGAGGATCGTCTTGTTCCTCGCGCGTTTTTTGTTGTTCTTCGCGTCATAGAAGTAGCCCTTGAAGATCTCCATGAGCTGCTTTTTGATCAGTAACGTCAGCATTATTCTGCCTCCAGCTCCAGGAAGACCTCTTCCAGGCTGTCGTCGCCCCGCACCTCTTCCATGGTGCCGGACCGGATCAGCCGGCCCTGCTTGATGATGGCGACCTTGTCGCAGAGTTTTTCCGCCACCTCCAGCACGTGGGTCGAGAAGAAGATCGCGCCGCCGGCATCGCACACCTCCCGCATCATCAGCTTCAGATCGTGGGAGGCCTTGGGGTCCAGCCCCACGAAGGGCTCGTCCATGATGATCAGCTTCGGCTCATGGATCCAGGCGGAAATGATGGCCAGCTTCTGCTTCATGCCGTGGGAATAGGCGGCGATGGGCTGTTCCAGATCGTCGGTCAGCCCGAACAGGTCCGCGTAGCGACGGATGCGCTCCGCCCTGTCCGCCGCGGACACCCGGAAAATATCCGCCACGAAATTCAGATACTTGATGCCGCTCATAAAGTCGTAAAGGTCGGGATTGTCCGGGATATAGGCCAGCCGCCTCTTGCACTCCAGCGGCTGCTCCTTCACCGACAGTCCGTCCACGGTGATCTCCCCGCTGTCAAACTGCAGGATCCCCGCGATGCTCTTCAGCGTCGTGGTCTTGCCCGCGCCGTTGTGGCCGATGAAGCCGTAGATCTCTCCGGGCCTTATCTCCAGCGACAGGTCGTCCACGGCCCGCTTGTCACCGAATACCTTCGTCAAATGCTCGATCCTTAACATGCCTTCTCCCTTCTGGAACGGCGGCCTCCTGTTCGGGGACCGCGTTCTTAAGCCCTTCCTCTCCGCTCCAAAGCAGGGCCTATACTTCCTCCCGTTGTCTTCCGTAAATGCGGAAGAACTGCGTGACGTGCCGCTTGATGAGCCCGGCCGCCTCCTCTTCCACTCCCGGATTGCGGTCCACCCGCTGCATTTCCACCGAGATGGGGGCCATGAACTGCAGCGCCATGATCTCGTCGTCTCCCTCCGCCAGAATGCCGCAGCCGATCAGATAGCGGATCATTTGCCGATGGTACTCGAAGATGTCCCGGTACTGGCGCTTTTCCATCTGCCTGCCCAGAAGCGGACTGCGGAACTGCTCGATGGACAGGAGCTTCCGCACCCTGCTGATCACCGGATGGTGGGTCATCTGCCGGATCTTCTCCCACAGCCTCTCCGCGATCTCCTGGGGCGTTGACCGGGCAAAGGACTCGTATTCCTCCTGGGTCTTCTGCCGGTTGTCCGAAAGGAGCATCGGCTGGCTGTCGTACTGGCGGCTCACCCAGGCCAGCAGGGCATCGAAGATCTCCTGCTTGGAGGCAAAATGCTTATACAGCGACGGCGCCTTGATGCCCACCGCGTCGGCCAGCTGTCCCACGCTCACGGCCTCGTATCCCCTTTCGGAGAAAAGGCTCAGCGCCGTTTCCAATATCCGTTCTCTGGTTCCCCGCATAGCGACCTCCCGTCCGCAAGCTTCTGTCAGCTCAGATCTCTCCGATCTGTTCCTGCTTCCGCGCGATATCTTACAGTTATCTTATCAAAAAGGGGCCTTTTGTCAAGGACGGCCCTGCGCCCCCATCTCGGTCAGCCGCGCCCCGGTCACCCGGTAAACGGTCCAATCCTCCATGGGGACCGCGCCCATGGACCGGTAGAAGTCGATGCTGGGCCGGTTCCAGTCCAGGCAGCTCCATTCCAGCCTGCCGCAGCCCCGCTCGCAGGCGATGGCGGCCAGCCGGCAGAGCAGCGCCTTGCCGTAGCCCTTTCCCCGGTGCTCCGGCAGCACGAACAGGTCCTCCAGATAGATGCCTGCCCGTCCCAGGAAGGTGGAAAAATTATGGAAGAACAGTGCGAAGCCCACTTCCTTTCCCTCCTCCGCGGCAAATATCACCTCCGCCTTCTGCTTATCGAAGATCCACTCCTCCAGGAGCTCAGGGGTGGCCACCACCTCCTTCTCCAGCTTCTCATATTCCGCCAGGGCTTTGATAAAGTCCAGGATCTTCGGGACGTCCTCCCGCACTGCCATGCGCAGCTCCATCTCTTCGTCCTCCGCTTTCTGCGTTATCGGCGCAGCTTTTTTATTTGAAATCATTATAACGGCAGTATCCCGAAAAGGCAATCCCCGACCGCTCTTGACTTCCGGCAAACGCCTTTCTATAATAACGGAAAAAGCTTCGTTTCCACTTCTACAGGAGGACGTATCATGAGCAAATACGACCGTTATACCGCGATAATCGACGAAAAAAAGCAGGAGCTGGACGCCTGCTCCGACTATCTTTTCGATCATCCCGAGCTGGGCTATCAGGAGTTCCTCTCCGCGGCCTATCTGAAGGATTTTCTGCGCCGGGAGGGCTTTACCGTAAAGGAGGACCTGGCCGGGATCAAAACGGCATTTTCCGGCTCCTTCGGGTCGGGAAGGCCCGTGGTGGGCCTGCTGGGCGAGTTCGACGCCCTGTCCGGCCTTTCTCAGGAGGCAGGCTGCTCCGAGCAGAAGCCGATCCCCGGTCAGCAGGACGGCCACGGCTGCGGCCACAACCTGCTGGGCACCGGCACGCTGGCCACTGCGCTGGCGGTGAAGCGCTATCTGGAGGAGACCGGCGCCTCCGGTACCATGATCTACTTCGGCTGCCCCGCCGAGGAGGGCGGCTCCGGCAAGACCTTCATGGCCGCGGACGGCATCTTTGACGGACTGGATTTCGCCGTGGCCTGGCATCCGGATGCCTCGACGCACATCAACAACCGCCGCCTGCTGGCGAACCGCAAATACTGCTTCCGCTTCGACGGCAAGGCCTCCCATGCCAGCGGAGCCCCGGCCGAGGGCCGCAGCGCCCTGGACGCGGTGGAGCTGATGAACGTCGGCGTACAGTTCCTGCGGGAGCATATGCCCTCCTCCGCCAGGATCCACTACGCCATCACCGACGCCGGGGGGATCTCGCCCAACGTGGTCCAGCCCCATGCCGAGGTGGAATACATGATCCGCGGCGTGGACAATGCCTCCGTGGCGGCCCTCTCCAAGCGAGTCATCAGGATCGCCGAGGGCGCCGCGATGATGACGGAGACCAGCGTGGAAACGGAGTTTCAGAAGGCCTGCTCCAACACCGTCTGCAATCAGACCCTGCAGCGCTTCATGTATGATATCCTCGCGGCAGCCACCCTCCCTGAACCCACGGAGGCGGACAGGCAGTTCGTCCGGGAGCTGCTGATGAAGGACAAGGGCCCCGGCGATGCGGTCTGGGACGATCCCATCCGGACCACCGTCAACCCCTACAGCGCGCTGAAGACGGCGCCTGCCTCCAGCGACGTGGGCGACGTGTCCTGGATCTGCCCCACCGTCCGCTTTGCCTTTGCCGTATGGGGCCGGGGCACGGAGGCTCACGACTGGCTGACCGTGGCGCAGGGCAAGACCCCCTGGGCCCACGAAATGATGCGCTGCGGCGCGGGGATCATGGCGGAAGCGGTCATTGCCGCCATGGGACAGCCGGAGCTGATCGCCGCCGCCTGGGAAGAGCATAAGGAAAATATCGGCGCGGGCTACGAAAGTCCTCTGAAGGACCGGTAAAGCCGGAAAATGCTCCGCCGCGCGGAGGCTTGAAGCCGCGGGACGGCCGGAGCTTAGAAGCCGCGGGGACCCGCGGGCAGCAAAAAGCAGGGAGGCATCCTCCCTGCTTTTTGCTGCCCTGCTCAGGGCTTCTGAAACTGCTCCGCGGTACTGTCCGGCGGAGCAGCCTTGTACCGGTAATACTCATGCACCAGGCTGCGGAAGCCCAGCGCCTTCAGCTGCTCATAGCTCACCGCGTAATTTCCCTTGTAATGTCTGCCGCTGTAGAGATAGCGGAGCTCCTGCTCAAAGTAGCGGTCGATCTCCCTCAGTCCCTCGTCGGTGGTCAGCACCGGGAAGAACCACCTGCTCCAGGTGAACTCTCCCGCCTCCTCCAGGTCGTAGAATTTGCGGTTGAAGATGCGGATCACCACCTCCGCCGCCCGTTCGAAATCCACGCCCTTCCGGACGCGCCAGCGGTACAGGGCGCGGCATTTGCGGCGAAGCTTGCCCTTGAGCTTTTCCGCCGTCACCCGGGACAGGTCGATCCTGCCCTCCCGGTAGGCAAAGCCCAGAAATTCCCAGGGCTCTCCGGGCGCGGTGAGGGCCAGCTTATCCGGGTTGAAGCTGAGGCCCTTTGCCGCGATATGCGCCTCGATCCGGTCCCTCAGCGCCTGCCGCTCCTCCGCCGTCCGGGCAAACACCAGGATATCGTCGGAATAGCGAAGATAGGGGACGCCCAGCGCGTCCATTTCCCGGTCCAGCGACAGCAGATACAGATTGGCGAAGAAGGCGGACAGCGGCACGCCGGCCATGGCGCCCCGCGCCTCCTCGATGACCTGCCCCTCGGACAGGCTCCTGCCCACCCGCAGCAGGTCGGTCAGAAAGCTCAGCAGCGGCGGATCGTCCGTGATGACCTCCCGCAGCACCCTGCAGAGGCCCTCCACCGGCATGGAATTGAAGTAGTCGTGCAAGTCCATTTTCAGGGTAAAATACTGCCCCGGCTCCGGAAGCGCCGTCAGGCGGCCGATGGCGTCCTTCGCCGTCAGCTGCCGCCGGAAAGAAAAGCAGGACGGGCTGAGCAGACCGTCATATTTGTACAGCAGAAAGGTGAGCAGCTTCAGCACCCGGGTCTCATCCTCCGGGAAGCTGTAGACCACCCGCTTTTTGGCCGTTCCGCTTTTATTGATCACCCGGCGCTCCGGCAGAGAAAAGCCGTGATCCGGCTCTCCCAGCCGGTCCGTGACCGCCAGATACCGCCGCTCCGCGATAAAGGCGTCCAGCGCCGCGAATTCCCTGTTCGTCAGGTGGCTGTGCCGCGATTTGTACTCCCGGAACGCGGCCCAGCTCTCCTCCCGGGAAAGCTCATCCAGTAAACTCATGCCCCTGTCCCCGAATAAAAAAAATAAAAAGAAAAAGGAAGAAAGAGAAAAAGCTTTGAAATAAGCTGTGCTTATGTTACAAGACTGAACACGGCCCCGCTGTCTGCAAAGCGATTGGGGGAGACGGACCGTGCTTCATCCGCCGCAGACGCCGATGATGCGTTTCTCTTTCTTCCGGTATTCTGTTGTGTGAAGGTTTCGGGCCGCGGGCAGGGCTTCGTCCCGCGCCGGCGGTCCTTTGCAGGCCTGCGCTTACAGGTACTGCTTCAGTCTGTTCCGGATATACTCCGGCTCATTGGGGTAGTGCTCCACAAAATTGATCATGGTCACGCCGCTCTTCTGCGCCTGTTCCCTGGACCAGCGGTAAAGTCTGGTGGAGCAGGTGGTCTTGCCGACCAGCATGATGAACAGGCGGGGCATTCCGGCAAAGTAGACGCCGAAGCTGTAATTCATGAACCGGCCGCTGCCGCCCAGGGTGGTCGGAGATACGTTCTCCTTCACCTCGAACTGAGGGAAGGACTCCGCCAGCACCTTGCGGATCTTTCCGGCGGCATCGCTGTCCGTCATGCTGCCTGCGGAAATGCCTGCCGCGGGAGCAGCCGGAGCCGCCGCGGGCACGCTGTATTCGGGCAGTCTGCTGCCGCAGCCGGAGCAGAAGGCCGCGCCGGGCAGGAAGGCCTTGCCGCATTTCGGGCAGACGTTCTGCTGTGCCAGCGTCAGCTCAGGAAGCCTGGTCCCGCATTTCTCGCAGAAGGTCTGCGTCGCCGGGGACGGATCGCCGCACTTCGGGCAGATCTTCACCCGGCCTGCCGCCTCGTTCAGCGCCTCTGCCACGGTATCCAGCGAAGAGGCAGCCTCATTGATCTTGCCGGCGGCATTTTCCGCCAGCTTGTCAGCCGCGGGCTTGGTGATCTTCTCGGCCGCCGCGCTCATCGCCTTGCCGACGCCGTTGGCGATCCCGGTAGATACGCTGTTCGACACCTTCCGGGTCCCGCTGGTGATGGCATCCTTCAGTACATTTTTCAATAATCCCATGGTTTCTGCCTTTCCTTTCCGTTTTCTGCGCCGCCGTGTCCCGGCCTCCTGCGCGGTATGATTCGGTCATTTCTGTTCCAGCCAGGGCTTCATGACGCTCCAGGCTTCATATAGGCGGTCCGGCGAGCAGGCCGCGTTTGCCGGGCTGGTGGAGGGGAGCTTCACCGCGTCCCGCCCGCAGACCGGCTGCAAATACTGCTGAAAGAGCCTGTGCGAGGCCGCTCCGTTGCAGTAGATCGCCCGGATGTCCGCCGCCTTCAGCACCCGGAGGATGTCCACCGGCTCCACGTTCCTGATGCTGCGGTCGTCGGAGCCGATGATGTCGCAGGCCTCGACCGTATCCCACAGCGCCACGCCCCGTTCCAGCAGCAGCTGCCTCCGGCCGGCCACGTCCGGCGGGACCGGGCATTCCAGGAGCCGCCCCAGCAGGGGCCAGAAACGGTTCTGCGGGTGTCCGTAGAAAAAGGCCGCCTCCCGGGATTTGACGGAGGGAAAGCTGCCCAGGATCAGGATCCGGGAATTCGCGTCGAAAACCGGTCCGAAATTCCGGACGATATGCACTGCCGCCGTCACCTTATCTCCCGAAGCCACTGCTCTTTTCTCCTTTTCTCTTCCGCAACTGCATCATAGCGAAAGCCCGGCGGCTTGTCAACCGAAGCCGTATTCTTTTCGATAAGGTCCGCAGTTTCAGCGTCCTTTTCCGTTTTCCTCATTCCTTCACCAGCAGCCCGATGGCCTCGCAGCCCGCGGTGCCGGGGAACATATCCACGAAGGCCAGCTTTTCCAGCCGATAGCCGCCCAGCGCCAGCGCCGGCAGATCCCGGGCCAGGGACTTGGGCTTGCAGCTGATATAGACCATCCTTCCGGCGCCTCTGGCCATCAGCTTGGGCAGCGCCTTGGGATTTACCCCGTCCCGGGGCGGATCCAGCACGATATAGTCCGGTGCCTCCTCGATGCCGTCCAGGCATTTCAGCACGTCTCCCGCGATGAAGGAGCAGTTGGTCAGACCGTTCAGGCGGGCATTTTCCCGGGCGGCGGCCACGGCCTCCTCCACGATCTCCACGCCGATGACCTGTCCCGCCGCCGGAGCCAGCACCTGCGCGATGGTCCCGGTGCCGCTGTACAGATCGTACACCGTGCTGCCGTCGATCTCCCCCACGTAATCCCGGGCCAGGCTGTACAGCAGCTCCGCGCCCCGGGTATTGGTCTGGAAGAAGGAGAAGGGGCTGAGCTTAAAGGAAAGACCCAGCAGCTCCTCCGTCAGGAAATCCTGCCCCCACAGGAGCCTTACCTCCTCGGGGATCACCGCGTCGCCCAGCGAATCGTTGCGGGTATGCAGGATCCCGGCGACCTTCCCCTCCAGGGGCAGCCCCAAGATCAGCTGCACGAAGTCCTCATCCGGGGTATAGGCGGAGCCCGTCACCAGGTTCACCATCAGGCTGCCGTCGGTGCTGCTGCGCCTGAGGACCAGATGCCGCAGGGCGCCCTGATGGGTCTTTTTATGCAGGAAGGGGACGTTCCGCTCCCGGAAGAAGTCCCGGACGCCCCGGCAGATCGTCCCGAAATCCGGATGCACGATCCGGCAGCCCTCCACGTCGATCACGTCGTAAAAGCTGCCCCGCTTGTGCAGCCCCAGGGTCAGCGGGCCGTCCTTCTCCGCGTTGCCGAAGGAGTATTCCATTTTATTGCGGTAGCCCACCGTCTCGGGGCTTCCCGACATGCCGCCGTAGCCGGGGCCCTCGAAAAAGCCCTCTGCCGTCACCGGGGCAAATAAGGCCTTCAGTTCCTTTTCCTTCGCCGCCAGCTCCGCCGGGTAATCCTGTCCGTCATAGCGGCAGCCGCCGCAGAGGCCGAAATGCGGGCACGCGCCGCAGCCGCTGCAGCCGGCTGCGTTTTTCGCAGCTTCGCAGAGCTTTTCTCCGTCCATCTTAGTCTCCCCCTATCTTTTCAAAGCCGGCAAATCCCGCCAGCATCACTTTTCTGCCGTATTTGTCGAAGTCCACGGTGACCTCCAGGTCCTTCTTTCCCTGCTCCACCGCCACCACGGTCCCTTCGCCGAAGCGCTTCTGCCTCACCCGGTCGCCGGGCTTCAGGGCGCTTTCCTCCGCGGAGGGCTTTGCCGCCGCCTCCGCCCGCCTGCCGAAATAGGACAGGATGTCGTCGGCGGGGGGCTCCTGCCGCTTCGGTCTGGCCTTGGCGCCGCCCTGCGGCATGAAGCCGAAGCTGTCCCCGAAATCCGTCCAGCCGCCTGCCCTCGCGCTGTCCGCGCCCCGGCCCAGCCAGCGGCTGCCCCAGTCCGGGCTGCCGCCATAGCCGTCCAGATACGCCTTTTCCGCCTGCCGGCTGCGGCCCTCCTCCCGGCTCTCCATGAAGCCCCGGCGGTCCCGCTGCAGGTAATTCGGATCGATCTCCTCGATGAACTGGGACACCGCGTGGATCTGGGTCTGGCCGTTCAGCATCCGCTGTCTCGCCGCCGTCAGGATCAGCTTCTCCATGGCCCGCGTGAAGCCCACGTAGCACAGGCGCCGCTCCTCCTCCAGATCCGAGGGATCCCCGGAGTAGAGGGCTCTGGCGCCGGGAAAGACGTCCTGCTCCATCCCGGAGATATAGACCTTGGGAAATTCCAGGCCCTTCGCGCTGTGCAGGGTCATCAGCACCACCCGGTCCTCATTTTCCTGATAGGCGTCCACCTCGGAGACCAGCGCCACGTCCGTCAGGAAGTCGCCGAGCACCTCCGCGGCGGTCTTCTCGCCGCTCTCCGCCGGAGCCTCCGCGTTCCGGCCCTCGCCGCTCCCGTACTGCTCCGCCTTGCTCTTTAATTCCTCCAGGTTCTCCCGGCGGGCCTCCGCCTCGATCTCGCCCTCCTCCTTCAGATACTCCAGGTAGCCGCTGCTTTCGCAGATATACCACAAAAGCCCGGAGAGCTTCATCGTTTCCGCCTTCCTCCGGTAGTCCTCGATCTGGTCAGCAAAGCCGCTCAGCTTTCCGGCGGAGCGCTTGAACTCGGGCAGCCTGGCCGCCCGCTTCAGCGCCTCGTAGAAGGTCAGGCCCTCCTCCCGCGCCAGCTCCCGGATCTTCTCCACGGTGCTGTCTCCGATCCCGCGCCGGGGCACGTTGATGATCCGGCAGACCGCCAGATCGTCCTGGGCATTTGCCACGGTCTTCAGATAGGCCAGCAGGTCCTTGACCTCCCGCCGTTCGTAGAAATTGGTGCCGCCGATCAGCCGGTAGGGCACCCCCAGCTCCACGAATTTTTCCTCCAGGATACGGGACTGGGCGTTGGTGCGGTACAGCACCGCGCAGTCGCTGTAGGCGAAGCGCTGCCGGTCCTGCTCGATATCCTTCACGATGGCCCGGGCCTCCTCGTAGGCGTCCGGGTACTCCCGGAACCGGACCTTCTCTCCCTCCTCCTTGTCGGACCAGAGGGTCTTGTCCTTCCGCTCCGCGTTGTGGGCGATCACCTGATTGGCCGCCGCCAGGATGTTCTTGGTGGAGCGGTAGTTCTGCTCCAGCCGGATCACCTTGGCCCCGGCAAATGCCTCCTCGAAGTTCAGGATGTTCCGGATGTTGGCGCCGCGGAATTTGTAGATGGACTGATCGTCGTCGCCCACCACGCAGAGGTTCCGGTGCTCGTGAGCCAGCAGCTCCACAAAGGCGAACTGGGCGGTGTTGGTGTCCTGGTACTCGTCCACCAGGATGTAGCGGAAGCGGTTCCGGTAGCGCTCCAGCAGGTCCTCGTTTTCCCGGAAGAGCAGCACCGCGTTCATCAGCAGATCGTCGAAATCCATCGCGCCGGAAAGCAGCAGGCGCTTCTGGTACTCGCTGTACAGCTCCTGCATGTGACGCTCCCGGAAGGTCGCCGGGCGGGCGGCATATTCCGCCGCCGTCACCAGCTCGTTCTTCAGGCCTGAGATCTCCCGCAGCACGTCCTTCTCCCGGTAGAGCTTGGGATCCAGGTCCTTTTCCCTGATGATCTGCCGCATCAGGACCCGGGAATCGTCCGTGTCGTAGATGGTAAAGTCGCTGCCGTAGCCCAGCCGGTCCGCGCCGGCCCGGAGGATCCGCAGACAGGTGGAGTGGAAGGTCGCCACAAAAACGCCATCACCCCTCTCGCACAGGTCCCGCACCCGATTCCGCATTTCCTCGGCGGCCTTGTTCGTAAAGGTAATGGCGAGAATGTGCCAGGGATCCACGCCCTTTTCCTCGATCAGATACGCGATCCTGTGGGTCAGCGCCCGGGTCTTGCCGGAGCCCGCCCCCGCCAGGATCAGAACGGGGCCCTCCGTGGTCAGAACGGCCTCCCGCTGGGGGACGTTCAGCTTGTCCAGTATATCCTTCATGCTTATCGCTTCAGCCTTTCAAATACAGTCTCATAGCCCGCGCCGCCGGAGGCCAGCGAGCGGTTCACCCGGCTGATGGTCGCCGTGGACGCGCCGGTCTTCTCCATGATCTCTATATAGGTCCGGTGCTCCCGGAGCATGGACGCCACCGCGTGACGCTGGGCGATGGTGAGGATCTCGTTCACCGTACACACGTCCTCCAGATAGGCCAGCATCTCCTCCTCGGTCTCCAGGCACAGCAGCGCCCTGACCAGCTCCGTCACGGGTTTTTCCTTCAGCTTTTCATTCATCATATCCACCTCCTGCCCTTCCGCAGTGCCCAGACAGTTTAACACATTAAAGCGTTCAAGTCAAGGCGCCGCCGCGCTTTGTTCGGCAAATAAGGGCAGCACCGGGGTCCCCTTTCGGGGACCCCGGTGCTGCCCTGCCCGCGGAGCGCCTTTCCGGCGCCGATACCGCTTTTATGCATACTTATTTCCGGGAAATGCTGTCCGTTTCTTCCAAAAGCGCCGTGATATCGATCCGGTCCAGCGCGTCCTCCTCGCCGTAGGAGACGAAATGGAGCACGTAGCAGGGACCTGTCTGGAACAC
Organism: Lachnospiraceae bacterium; assembly: GCA_045617825.1. Classification (GTDB taxonomy): domain Bacteria; phylum Bacillota; class Clostridia; order Lachnospirales; family Lachnospiraceae; genus UBA6987. The sequence continues at coordinate 8,125 of JAZLJI010000081.1, read as the reverse complement.
GTTCACGGCCACGTTGGGCGGCAGGAGCTCCAGGGGGAGCTCGATCTGCCGGACCGCGTTCCTGCCGGCATAGGCCTGATGCACCTCCGCATCGATCTGTGCCTCCTCCTGCGCCGCGTACTGTCTGAAGCTGGAAAAGCGCGTCCAGCTCATTTCGATATACGCCTGCTCGGTCCCCGCCTCCGGGCCGGACACCAGATCGGCAACGCGCCAGATGCCCAAGCGGTTCCTGGTCAGCCGGCACAGCTTTACCGTTTCCTCCGGCATGACCTGGAACACCGTTCTGTACTCGCTGCCGTTATCGTCGATGCCGACGTCGATATACTGGATATAGCTTCCGTTCATCCCCTTAAGGTCGAGCGCGATCTGGAAGCTGTTCTGATAAGCGGACAGCGCCGTCACCAGCACGAACAGGATGATCACCGGTCCCCAAATATTCTTCTTCATGCGATGCCTCCTTTTTCCTTTTCCGTCCTTACAGCACCAGTTCCTCCAGAGGCCGCTTGGGCACGTAATGCACGCCCGCCGCGTCCCGGTAATAGGTGATGCTCTCTCCCGCTTCCGTCAGCACCACCTGCTCGCAGGGCTTTCCCAGCGCCAGGATCAGCTCGGGCACGAAGCATTCCTCAAGGCCCAGCGCCGCCTGCACCTTCTTCGGGTCGTAGTTGCCGATCATGCAGCCGCCCAGGCCCTTTTCCGCCGCCAGCAGCAGCATGGTCTCGGATACGATGCCGATGTCCTTATTCGCGCTGCCCGGCACCTCCGCCAGCCGCGCGTCCCGGCAGATCACGATGAAGCCCCGGGGCCTTTTGCCCTCCGGCGGCAGCTGCCAGTCCGGAAGCGCCGCGGCCCAGAAGGTCAGGGGCTGCAGCCGGTCCAGCTCTTCCTTCTCATAGACCAGGCGGTATTTCAGGGGCTGCAGATTGCGGCCCGAGGGGCAGAACCGGGCTGCGTCCACGTATTCCAGCAGCATTTCCCGGGTAAAGGTATAGCTTTCATCGAAGCTGCGGTAGCTTCTGGCCGCCATAACGAGTTCTTTTAACATCATCCATCCTCCTTGCGCGATCCGCGCCGCGGATCCTGTGGCCTCTGCTTATAGGCTATACGAAACGGGCCGCTTGTCAAGCACTTTTCCCGAAGCTTCCGGATTTTTCTGCGGCGGCAGGCCTTTTCCGCCCCTTTCTTTCGCCTTTTTTAAGAATTTTGAGGGTGCTTTTTCAGGCGGCGCATGCTATAGTGATGAGGAATAGGGCCAGGCCCGAAAATCCCGCGGAGGCTGCCATGCTGCGAATGATCCTGATCTATCTTGCCGTATTTATCTACTTTGTCCCCCTGGGACTGCCGGCCCTGCTCCTCGTCTGGCTGGTGGGGCTTTTCGCGCCCAAGGTCAAGGACAGGCTGGCCTATGCCTACGGCAGGAATATCGCCATGAGCGTCCTGTTCCTCTCCGGCTCCCGGGTCACGGTCCTGGGCGAGGAGAATATCCCGGCAGACAGGCCCGTCCTCTTCATCAGCAACCACCGGGGCATCGCGGACATTTTCTGCGCGCTCAAGGTCGTGAAGAGCGACTGCTGCTTTATTTCCAAGCAGGAGTGGGGGAAGATCCCTCTGCTGCGGGACTGGATGAAGGCCATGCACTGCATTTTCCTGGACCGGTCCAGCGCCAGATCCGGACTGGCCGTATACCGTAAGGCCTGTGAAGCGTTAGCGGGCGGCAGCAGCATCTGGGTCTGCCCCGAGGGCACCCGCGCCCACGACGGACAGCTGCTGCATTTCAAGGAGGGCAGCTTCCGCCCCGCCTTCCAGACCGGCGTCCCCATCCTCCCGGTGACCTTCGTCCGTACCGACGACATGTACGAGCTGCACAAGCCCTTCTTCCGCCCCGCGCAGATCACCGTTTCCTTCGGCAAATGCGTGGAGACGAAGGACCTTTCCCGGCAGGATCACAGGGAGCTTGCCGAGCGGATCCGGGAGGATATCCAGCGCACTTACGATACATTAGTTTAGTCTGATACTTTTTTAACAATGATACTTTTTTCACCGCCCCCTTGATTTTTGGGGGCTTTTTGATTATGATGAAGCCGTAAAGCGAATAAACCCCTTGCCAGTATAAGTTTGGAGATAAAGGCCCAAACGTTTCTACCGCACGCCGAAGATGCGACTATTGGTCATTCTTTCAGTATCACCTGGGCGGGCGGATCATGACGATCGGTTCGCTTTTTTCATTTCGGGAGATCCGCTTTTACGCGTTTGCCGCGGACAGGCTCCGCAGCGGGAAGAGAGGTCAGCCTCATGAAAGCTTTAGAAGAAAAGATCCTTGCCGAAGGCCAGGTCCTTCCGGGGAACGTCCTCAAGGTCGGTTCCTTTCTGAATCAGAACATCGATACGGCTTTCATGATGGAGATGGGCCGGGAGATCGCCGCGCTGTACAAGGACGCCGGCGTCACCAGGATCCTGACCATCGAGGCCTCCGGCATCGCGCTGGCCTTTGCCGCCGGCGTCTGTCTGAACGTTCCGCTGGTTTTCGCCAAGAAGAGCAAGACCGCCAACGTCTCCGGCAGAGTGCTGACCGCTCAGATCCATTCCTACACCCACGGCAACGATTTCACCGCCGTCGTGCCCGCCGACTACCTGAAGCCCGGTGACCGGGTCCTGCTGGCGGACGATTTCCTGGCCAACGGCGAAGCGCTCAGAGGGCTGAGGGAGATCGTCGCCCAGGCGGGTGCCGAGGCCGTCGGCGCCGCCATCGCCATCGAGAAGGGCTTCCAGGGCGGCGGCGATGCCTTAAGAGCTCAGGGCTTCCGCGTCGAATCCCTCGCCATCGTCGAGACCATGAGCGACACCGGTCTCAGCTTCCGGCACTGACCGGGACCTTATCCCGCTCCCCGGGCGGGCATTTGCCGGCTTTGCTCCGGCACCGAACCACGGTTACAAAGCATGATGCTTTTGTAATAATATTTAGGAGGCAGAACATGAAAAAGCTTTTCGCAATCCTTCTTTCCCTGGCCATGATCATTTCTCTGGCCGCATGCAGCAACAGCAACACGACTTCTACCGAAGAGACCAAGGGCACTGAGGCTACCGTTTCCGGCCCTTACGGCTCCGACAAGACCGAAGCTCTGGCCACCAACGGCGTTGTCCGCACCCTGGCCAAGGACGTGACCGGTACCGCCAAGGACATCAAGATCGGTGCCATCATGGTCGGTGATGAGACCGAAGGCTACACCGAAGCCCACATGAAGGGCATCCGCGAAGCCATCAAGGCTCTGGGCATTGCCGAGTCCAACGTCATCTGGAAGACCTTCGTTCACGAGACCGAAGAGTGCGCTACCGCTATCGACGATCTGGTAAACCAGGGCTGCAACATCATCGTTTCCAATTCCTACGGTCATCAGGACTTCATGGCTCCCGCTGCCAAGAAGTATCCCAACGTGCAGTTCGTTGCCATGACCGGCGACACCGCTGCCAAGGATAACCTGCCCAACTTCGCCAACGCCTTCACCAGCGTTTACGAGTCCCGTTACGCTTCCGGTATCGTTGCCGGCATGAAGATCAAGGAACTGGTCGACGGCAAGAAGCTGACTGACAAGAACCTGCAGGACGGCAAGGTCAAGGTCGGTTACGTAGGCGCTTACCCTTACGCCGAAGTGGTCTCCGGCTACACCGCCTTCTTCCTGGGCATCAAGTCCGTTTACGCGGACGTTGTCATGGACGTTCAGTACACCTCCGAATGGTATCACTGGGATAAGGAAAACGAAGCTGCCAAGGCTCTGATCGACCGCGGCTGCGTGATCATCGGTCAGCATGCTGACTCCACCGGTGCTCCCAGCGCCTGCGAGGATGCTCTGAAGGCCGGCACCACCGTTTACTCCGTTGGCTACAACATCGACATGCTGGGCACCGCTCCCACTGCCGCTCTGACCTCCGCTACCAACAACTGGGCTGTTTACTATGAATATGCCTTCAAGTGCGCTCAGACCGGTACCCCCGTGGCCACCAACTGGACCGGCGGCTACAATGAAGATGCCGTTGCCATCACCGCCCTCGGCGCCAGCTGCGCTGCCGGCACCAAGGAAGCTGTTGAGTCCGCTATCGCTGACATCAAGGCCGGCAAGCTGCACGTCTTCGATACCAGCAAGTTCACCGTCGGCGGCAAGAACCTGACCTATGCCTATGCCACCGATACCAACGGCGACTGGACCAACGATGCCAACAACGTCATCGCTGACAGCTACTATCATGAATCCTACGTACAGAGCGCTCCTGCCTTCAGCATCATCGTTGACGGCATCACCCCTCTGAACTAACCCCCATAATCATTTGGCAGAAATGGGAAACTCCTCGCGAGCTTCCCATTTTTGCCGCTTATTCACTGAGTTTTCAAGTCCTGTTTGAGAGGTTCCCATGGAAAAACAAATTGCCGTCAAACTGCAGAACGTTACCAAGACCTTCGGTTCCGTTGTGGCCAATGACAACGTGAATCTGGAAATCTACAAAGGCGAGATCCTGTCCCTGCTGGGCGAAAACGGCAGCGGCAAGACCACGCTGATGAATATGCTGTCCGGTATCTACCATCCGGATCACGGCGAGATCTACATTGACGGAAAGCTGGCCAATATCCAGTCTCCCCACGATGCCTTTGCTCTGGGTATCGGCATGATCCATCAGCATTTCAAGCTGGTGGACGTCTTTACCGCAGTGGAAAACGTGGTACTGGGTCTGGACGGACCTTTGAAATTAGACCTGAAAAAGGCTGCCGCAAAGATCACGGAGATCTGTGACCGCTACGGCTTTGTGGTAGACCCCTGGCAGAAGGTCTACGACATGAGCGTGTCCCAGAAGCAGACCCTGGAGATCATCAAGGTGCTGTTCCGGGGCGCCAATATCCTGATCCTGGACGAGCCCACCGCCGTGCTGACGCCCCAGGAAACGGACAAGCTCTTCGCCGTCATCCGCAACATGCGCAACGACGGCAAATCCGTCATCATCATCACCCACAAGCTGAACGAGGTCATGGCCGTCTCCGACCGGGTCGCCATCCTGCGCCGGGGCAGCTATATCGGCTGCGTGGAGACCAAGGACGCCAACGAGCAGCTGCTCACGGAAATGATGGTGGGCGCCAAGGTGCTGCTGAACATCAAGCGGGCCGATCCGCTAGATCAGGAGATCCGTTTGCGGGTGGAGCATTTGTCCTGCAAGAACTCCGACGGCCTGGATGCCCTGAAGGACGTTTCCTTCGAGGTATACAGCGGCGAGATCTTCGGCATCGCCGGTGTTTCCGGCAACGGCCAGAAGCAGCTGCTGGGGGCCATCGCCGGGCTGCAGACTGTCGGCAAGGGCAGCAGCATCATCTATTACGCTCCCGAGGGCGCTACGCCTCAGCAGCTGATCGATAAATCCCCCAAGGAGATCCGGGACATGGGCGTCCACCTCTCCTTCGTGCCGGAGGACCGGCTGGGCATGGGCCTGGTGGGCTCCATGGGCATGACCGGCAATATGCTGCTCAAGACCTACGGCGTGGGCCATCAGATGTTCGTGAAGACCGAGGACGCCAAGGCGCTGGCCAACGATATCCTGGAGCGTCTGCAGGTGGTGACCCCCAGCATCAACACTCCCGTGCGGAGACTTTCCGGCGGCAACGTGCAGAAGGTCCTGGTAGGCCGTGAGATCGCCGCCGCTCCCGCCGTGCTGATGACCGCCTATGCGGTCCGCGGTCTGGATATCAACACCTCCTATACCATCTACAACCTGCTGAACCAGCAGAAGGAAGCGGGTACCGCCGTGATCTACGTCGGCGAGGACCTGGACGTGCTGCTGGCCCTCTGCGACCGCATTCTGGTCCTCTGCAGCGGTCAGAACAACGGCGTTCTGGATGCCCGTACCACCACTAAGGAAGAAATCGGTCTGCGCATGACCAAGATCCAGGAGGTGTCTCATGAGTAAGAACAATAAGAAAGAGCCTTTGCTCCACGTGGTCAAGCGGGACTACTGCCCCGTCGGTCAGACCGTTCTGATCCACGCCATCGCCCTGCTGCTGGCCTCCGTGATCTGCCTGATCTTCATCAATGCCGTCACCGGCTTCAGCTTCGGCAGCATTTTTACCACCTTCTTCTCGGCAAACTTCAGCGCCAAGAACCGTTTCCTGGCCTTTGCGCAGGACACCTGCCTGCTGCTGCTGATCGCCGTGGGTCTGGCGCCCGCCTTCAAGATGCGCTTTTGGAACATCGGCGCTCAGGGCCAGGTGCTGATGGGCGGCCTGATCAGTGCCATCCTGATGTATTACATCCGCGGCAACATGCCCGCCTGGCTGCTGATCGCGCTGATGCTGCCGCTGACGCTGCTGATCGCCGGTCTCTGGTGCCTGATCCCCGCCTTCTTCAAGGTGCGCTTCGGGGCGAATGAGACCCTGTTCACCCTGATGATGAACTACGTCGCCATCCAGCTGGTGCTGTGCTTCACCCACATCTGGAAGGGCGTCAAGAGCTCCTTCGGCGTTATGGACCGCTTTACCGGCTCCACCAACGGCTATCTGTCCCCGCTCTTCGGCCTGGACATCGGCTGGACGCTGCTGATCTCCCTTCTGCTGACGGTCCTGATGTTCTTCTACCTGAACAAGACCAAGCAGGGCTATGAGATCAGCGTCGTCGGCGAATCCGTCCGCACCGCCCGCTACGCCGGCATCAACGACAAGGCCGTCGTGCTCCGCACCGCCTTCATCTCCGGCGCGATCTGCGGTCTGGCCGGCTTCCTCTACGTGACCAACGTGACCCACACCATTTCCTCCGGTACCGGCGGCGGCTTCGGCTTTACCGCCATCATCGTGGCCTGGCTGGGCGAATTCAACCCGATCCTGATGACGCTGATCTCCGTCCTGCTGATCTTCCTGAACAAGGGTGCCGGAGACATCCGGAACATGGCCAGTCTGGACAATTCCGTCTGCGACGTGGTGGTCTGCGTTTTCCTGTTCTGCATTTTAGGCTGCCGCTTCTTTATCAACTATAAGCTCGCCCTCCGCCAGCGCGGAGAGAAACAGTAAGGGGGTCTGAAGATGAGTGCTGTATTTGCCCTGTTGAAATCCGCTATCGTTTACGGGACCATCATCATGTTCGGCGCCCTCGGTGAGACGCTGACCGAAAAAGCCGGCCACCTGAATCTGGGTGTGCCCGGGCTGATCGTGATGGGCGGCTTTGCCGGCTTTGGCGCAGGCTTTATCTATGAGACCAAAGCGGAAGATCCCTCCATGCTGCTTCTGCTGCTGCTTTCCTTCGGCGCCGCGCTGCTGTTCTCCGCCTTCGGCGGCCTGATCTACAGTTTCCTGACGGTCACCTTAAAGGCCAACCAGAACGTGACCGGTCTGGCCCTGACCTCCTTCGGCGTGGGCGTCGGCATTTTCGGCGGCGCGTACATCAGCAAGATCTACGGTGTCGCCGGCTCCGCCAAGGCGACCCTGACCGGCACCCTGTATACGGCCAACCTGAACGCAAGCCTGAAGTGGGGCACGGTGGGCGACCTGCTGCTGTCCTACGGCTTCCTGACCTACCTGGCCCTGGTCCTGGCCGTCCTGCTGCACCGTTTCTTCAAGAAGACCCGCTACGGGCTGAATCTGAAGGCCGTCGGCGAGAACCCCGGGACCGCGGACGCCGCCGGTATCAACGTGGGCAAATACAAATATCTGGCTACCGTGCTGGGCAGCGCGATCTGCGGCATGGGCGGCCTGTGCTACGTGATGCAGTACGGCAGCGGCAACTGGTCCACCAACAATAACATGGAGGCTCTGGGCTGGCTGGCCGTGGCTCTGGTCATTTTCTCCACCTGGAAGCCCCTGAACTGCATTTGGGGCTCCTACCTCTTCGCTCTGCTGTACTGGCTGTACAACTACATCGGCACGATCCTGAACGTCAAGCTGACCCAGCTGGTCACCGACCTGCTGCAGATGATCCCTTACGTGGTCACCATCATCGTTCTGATCTTCGTCAGCGTGCGGGAGAAGCGGGAATCTCAGCCGCCTGCCTCCCTGGGTCTCTCCTATTTCCGGGAAGACCGCTGAGGATAGCCGCGGCACCCCACCGCCAATAAAGCCAAACGGGAAACCCCCCGCGCGAAAGGGGGCGCACCCCCTCCCCCG
>JAZLJI010000080.1:0-3584 GCA_045617825.1 Lachnospiraceae bacterium | reverse complement strand
GTGGGCATGGTCTGCGGCTCCGGCATGAAGGCCGTGATCGAGGCTGCCCGTGCCATCGCCTGCGGCGACGCGGAGATCGTGGTCGCCGGCGGTACCGAGAATATGTCCGCCGCGCCCTTCGCCTCCTTTGATTCCCGCTGGGGCGCCCGCATGGGAGACAAGAAGCTGGTGGATACCATGATCAAGGACGGCCTGTGGGACGCCTTCAATGATTACCACATGGGCACCACCGCGGAAAATATCTGCGATTACTGGGGCACCACCCGGGAAGAGCTGGACGCCTTCGGTCTGGCCTCTCAGCTGAAGACCGAGGCCGCTCAGGCCGCCGGCCGCTTCGACGATGAGATCGTGGCAGTCCCCGTGAAGGTGAAGAAGCAGATCGTGGACTTTGTAAAGGATGAATTCCCCCGCGCCGGCTCCACCATGGAGGGCCTGGCCAAGCTGAGGGGCGCGTTCCCCTGCGGCCCTGAGGGCGTGGAGGATGAGATCGTGGATACCTTCGAGGTGACCGGCCGCCATGAGGCCGACACCCGCAAGCACGTGCAGCGGGTGACCGCCGGCCAGGCCTCCGGCATCAACGACGGCGCCGCCGCTCTGGTGCTGGCCAGTGCCGAGGCCGTGAAGAAGTACGGCCTTAAGCCCATGGCCAAGCTGATCGGCTACGGTCAGGGCGGTGTGGATCCCAAGATCATGGGCGTGGGCCCGGTGCCCGCTTCCCGTCAGGCCATGGAGAGGGCCGGCGTGACCATCGGGGACATCGATCTGGTGGAGGCCAACGAGGCCTTTGCCGCGCAGTCCATCGCCGTGGCCAGAGAGCTGGGCTTCGACATGAGCAAGGTCAACGTCAACGGCGGTGCCATCGCCATCGGCCATCCGGTCGGCGCTTCCGGTGCCCGCATCATCGTGACGCTGCTGCATGAGATGCAGAAGAGAGAGGACGCGAAGAAGGGTCTGGCGACGCTTTGCATCGGCGGCGGCCAGGGTGTTGCCACCGTATTCGAGAAATGCTGAGTCCTTAACGGAGCGCGGTAAGGAGCCGGAGAGCGGGAAATCCGTTTTCCGGCTCTTTTTTCATAAAAAAGTGAGCGGACGCGGAACATTTGATTGCATTTTCCGGAAAAATCGGTTATGATTTTTTCAGGAGGTGATGAGCTTGGGTGCGTATATTTGGCTGATCATTATGGGCTTGCTGCTGGTCGTGGAGCTGATGGTCCCGGGACTGGTGAGCATCTGGTTTGCCGGAGGGGCGCTGCTGGCCTATCTGGTATCGCTGTTCAATCAGAACGTGGCGGTCCAGACCGTGGTCTTCGTGCTGTCCTCGGTGATCCTGCTGGCGGCGACGAGACCGCTGGCGAAAAAGTACCTGAACCATCGGGTAGAAAAGACCAATAAGGACAGTATCCCCGGGCGGAAGGCTGTGGTGACGGAAACCGTCGACAACCTGAAGGCGACCGGACGGGTGATGCTGGACGGCATGTCCTGGATGGCCCGCTCCGCGCAGGAGGACGAAGCCATTCCGGAGGGAGAAGAGGTTCTGGTGGACCGGATCGAGGGCGCCAGGTGTATCGTAAAACGCTTAGATAAAGGAGAAGAACAATGAAACTGCTGATGTCTGCCGGCTTTGAGGGCCAGATCGTGCTGCTTATCGTCGTATTTCTGGTAATGATCATCCTGATCTCCCGGATCAAGATCGTACCGCAGGCCACGGCCTTCGTGGTGGAACGGCTGGGTGCCTATATCGGGACCTGGGGCGTGGGGCTGCATATCCTGCTGCCCTTCCTGGATCGGGTGGCCAGAAAGGTCAACCTGAAGGAGCAGGTCATCGACTTCAAGCCGCAGCCGGTCATTACCAAGGATAACGTTACCATGCAGATCGATACCGTGGTATTTTTCCAGATCACGGATCCCAAGCTCTACGCCTACGGCGTGGAAAATCCTCTGATGGCCATCGAGAACCTGACCGCCACCACGCTGCGAAACATCATCGGCGAGCTGGAGCTGGACCAGACCCTGACCTCCCGTGAGATCATCAATACCAAGATGCGCACGCAGCTGGACGTGGCGACGGATCCCTGGGGCATCAAGGTGAACCGGGTCGAGCTGAAGAACATCATCCCGCCCAGAGAGATCCAGGATTCCATGGAGAAGCAGATGAAGGCCGAGCGTGAACGCCGTGAGAAGATCCTGCAGGCCGAAGGTGAGAAGAAGTCCACCATTCTGGTGGCTGAAGGTAATAAGGAACGGGCCATCCTGGACGCGCAGGCGGAGAAGGAAGCGGCTATCCTGAGAGCGGAAGCCAAGAAGGAAGCCATGGTCCGGGAAGCCGAAGGTCAGGCACAGGCCATCCTGAAGGTCCAGGAGGCCAATGCCGAGGGTATCCGCCTCATCAAGGAGGCCGGTGCCGATCAGGCGGTGCTCCAGCTCAAGTCCCTGGAGGCCTTCACGAAGGCCGCGGACGGGCAGGCCACCAAGATCATTATCCCTTCCGAGATCCAGGGGCTGGCAGGCTCTCTGGCTGCTCTGAAGCAGGTCGTGAAGGACTGAGCCATATCGGATGATTCTCTGAAGCCGCGTTTTGCCGCGGCGGGCTTCCCCGCTTCCTTCGGGAACGCGGGGCCACAGGAAAGCCCCGGGGTCCTAAGCAGGGTCCCGGGGCTTTTGAACGGGTAAGCGCATGAATATTCTGAATTTGGAACACGTGAGCAAGAGCTACGGCGACCGGGTGATCCTGGCCGGGGCGGATATGTCCCTGGACAGCCAGGACAAGCTGGGCGTCATCGGGATCAACGGCAGCGGCAAATCCACCCTGCTCCGCCTGATCGCCGGACAGGAGCCGCCGGATGAGGGGCAGGTGGTGCGCGGCAGCAGGCTGACGGTATCCTTCCTGCCGCAGACGCCGGTATTTGCCGCCGGAGCCACGGTGCTGTCGGCTATCCTGGAGGGGCATGAGAGCGAGGAGCAGTGGACTCTGGAGGCCTCGGCAAAGTCCATGCTGACGAAGCTCGGCGTCACGGATTTCGGGGAGCCCCTGGACCGGCTGTCCGGAGGCCAGCGGAAGCGGGTGGCTCTGGTACGCTGTCTGCTGTCCCGGGCGGATCTGCTGATTCTGGACGAGCCCACCAACCACCTGGACGCCTTCATGTCGGAATGGCTGGAGCAGTATCTGAAGGGGTACCGGGGCGCCCTGGTGATGGTGACCCACGATCGGTATTTTCTGGACGCGGTGACCTCCAGGATCGTGGAGCTCGACCGGAACAGACTGTACAGCTACGAGGCCAACTACGAGGGCTATCTGCGGCAAAGGGCCGAGCGGGAGGAGGCGGAGCAGGCGGCCCAGCGGAAGCTGAGAAGCCTGCTGCGGGTGGAGCTGGAATGGATGATGCGGGGCGCGGAGGCCCGCAGGACCAAGCAGAAGTTCAAGATCCGCCAATATGAGGAGCATGCCGCGATCAAGGCCCCGCTTCGGGAAGAGGAGCTGCAGCTGAGCTCCCTGGCCGGCCGCATGGGGAAGACCACGGTGGAGCTGCTGGACGCCGGCCTTGCCTTCGACGGCCGCTTCCTGTTCCGGAATTTCACCTACCGCT
>JAZLJI010000079.1:0-23183 GCA_045617825.1 Lachnospiraceae bacterium | reverse complement strand
GAGGTTACCTCATCAAGGACGAGCCCCTGACAGCTTCCTGATCTGGTGTTGCGTTTATATTCAGTTGTTGGCCACCGTAAGATGGTTTATTTGTGTTACCTGCAATTTTTCTCTATCCGCTACTTCTTTGTTTCAAACTTTCTGTCCTCCTCGTAATAAGCTCCCTGCATCATCCTTCTTTTCATGCCGTCATCCCTCGATTTCCGCGATGATCTTATCGATTTCCGCACGAAGGATGTTCTCCCGTGCAACGATTTCCGCGATCTCCGCGTTCAGCTTGACGATATCGACCTTTTCGCGGGTGTCCTCGGCCTCCACGTAGGTGCTGACGGAAAGATTGTAGTCGTTCTTGACGATCTCATCATAAGAAGCAATGTGTGCAAAATGCGCCGTTTCGGTGCGCCCCGCGTAGGCATCCACGATGCGGTCAATGTGGGCCCGGGTCAGTTTGTTATTGTTCGTGACCTTGACGCACTCGCCCGTGGCATCGATGAACAGGACCCGGCTGTCTGCCTTGCCCTTCTTCAGCACCATGATGCAGGTGGCGATGGACGTGCCGAAGAACAGATTGGACGGCAGCTGGATCACGCAGTCGATGAAGTTGTTGTCGATGAGGTATTTGCGGATCTTTTGCTCCGCGCCGCCGCGGTACATGATGCCGGGGAAGCAAACGATAGCCGCGGTGCCGTTCGGCGCCAGCCAGCTGAGGCTGTGCATGATGAAGGCCATGTCCGCCTTGCTTTTCGGTGCCAGTACGCCTGCGGGAGCAAAGCGGGGGTCGTTGATGAGCAGAGGGTTTTCATCACCAGCCCACTTGATGGAGTATGGAGGATTGGAAACGATCAGCTCGAAGGGCTCGTCGTCCCAGTGCTGCGGGCTGGTCAGCGTATCCTCACAGGCAATATCGAACTTGTCAAAGCCGACATCGTGCAGGAACATATTGATGCGGCAAAGGTTGTAGGTCGTGATATTGATCTCCTGTCCGTAGAAGCCGTTGCGGATGGCATCCCGCCCCAGGATCTTTTCCGCCTTCAGCAGAAGAGAGCCGGAGCCGCAGGCCGGGTCGTAGACCTTGTTGATCTCAGTCTTGCCGACTGTGCCGAGTCTTGTCAGCAGCTCGGACACGTCCGCAGGGGTGAAGAATTCGCCGCCGGATTTGCCCGCGTTGGAGGCATACATGGTCATCAGGTATTCGTAAGCGTCGCCGAACGCATCGATATCATGGTCCTTCACGTTGCCCAGATTCATGTTGGCGATGCCGGTGAGCAGCTTCGTCAGCTTCTCGTTGCGCTTGGCAACGGTAGAGCCCAGCTTGTTGCTGTTCACGTCGAAATCGTCAAACAGCCCGGAAAAGCTCGTTTCCGACTGACTGCCGCGCGCGGAATCCTCAATGCTGTTAAAGACGCGTTCCAGCGTCTCGTTCAGGTTTTCATCATCCGCCGCGCGGGCCGCTACGTTGCAGAACAGCTCAGACGGCAGGATGAAGAAGCCTTTTTCCTCGATCAGACCCTCGCGGGCTTCCTCTGCCTCGGCGTCGGTCATCCTGGCATAGTCAAATCCCGCGTTCCCGGCAGCGATCTCTCCGGCATTGATATAGTGCGTGAGATTTTCGGAGATATAGCGGTAGAACATGGTCCCCAGCACGTAAGACTTGAAATCCCAGCCATCCACAGACCCTCTCAGGTCATCCGCTATCGCCCAGATAGCCCGGTGCAGCTCTTCGCGTTCCTGTTCCTTCTTGATATCGACAGCCATTTTTCGTTCCTCCCTCAGCAAGCGGTGCTTTGATGATAGATCTCCTTCAGGTCCTCAACAGCAAGCCCGGGGTCCATCGTGTGAAAGATCATAAAGTTGCGTTTCATCGTCTGCACCGGGGCCTGTTTATAGATCCTGGCGCTGTCCTCCCCGGTATAGAAGTGCCAGTAGCGGTAGAGATAGCCGATCCAGTACAGCATGTCGGGGGAATAGACCTCACCGCCTTTTTCCCGCTTGACGTCCGCGTCAAGGACCTCCTCCAAGAGGTATTCTTCCCCGGCCCATTGCAGACGGTTGTAATCAGAGTCCAGGGCTCTTGCCGTTTCCGACGTCATGAACAGCCTGACAAATGCCGCGCTGCCGATCCCCTTTTCCGCGGATAGCTCAAAAAGCCTTCCCTGAATGTCACACAATTTGATTTGCAGCTCGTCCATTCTCACACCTCGTTCTGCGCCCTTTCAAGGATCTCGTCATAGAACGATCCCTCGCGGCGATGCTTTTTGCAGATCTCGTTGGCCAGCGATATTCCTCTGGCCCGGTTTCCTTCGGCCACTTCCTTGATGAACAGCCGCTCAAGATAGGACAGGGGGATCTCCGCTTCTGCGCGAACGGCCTTACAGCCTTTTTCCGAGACGGCGACGTACTGCCTGCCGAGCTGAAGCGCGGAGAGGCTGCCCACCAATGCGGCATCGGTCACGTTCCCGATGAAAAAATTGTCGATGACGTAAAACATGCGGTCATTGGCGATACTGCCGATGATCAGGTCTTTATCGGCCGCCATGCCGCGGTATTTGTCATAAAATGCCGTGCCCTTAATCTGCTCCATCTTCCCTCTGTGGTAGGCCACAAGCAGGGCCCAGTCGATATTTGCCGGGACCTCCAGCGTTTTGAGCTGCTTCATATCCACGGATACGATATAGAATTTCGACTTTTCGTAATCACATATCAAGGTCAGGGGCTGAGACGGCTCGGTGCCCATGTAGAAGCCGCTTCCGAAATCGCACTGACGGCGGCTGATGGGGGCAATATCCCCTGTGATACCGGATTTAGAACCGTGATAGAGCAGAATGCGGCCGTCTTCGCACTTTACCTTTTCCGCCGCATCGGCGATCTTCCGGAGCGTCATGTCATATACCGGAACGGATCTTTCCCGGCAGAAATCAAAGATCTGCGTCTGAGCCAGCTTATTGGGGACGGCGCGGCCGTTTTCCCATCGGTTCACCGTCGCGAAGGAAACACTCAGCCCATCGGCCAATTCGATCTGGCTCATATTCAGATATGCACGGATCTCTTTGATCAGGTTTTGCATGGGGACACCTCATTTGTATAACATTGCGTATAGCAATATTATGACTGATGTTATACTGCTTGTCAATGGGCAAAGACAAATTTTCCCGATCCCGGATCATCACGGGAGCTTTCCGGCAGCTTTGCCGCGTCTCAGCGTTCCTCAAACTCGGGATTGATTTTCCGCCCGCAAATGCCTTATAATCGAGAGGTCCGGCGCAGCCCCTTGCGCGGAGGACAGAGGCCGCGCGGGCGGGAGGAGCTCCCCGCGCCGGTCAATTCGTATCAGTCAGGAGGAGGAGCCGGGCGAAGGCCGCGAGGCTCCGATGATCACATGAATAAACGGGAAGTAACGGAACTGAAGCGCAGACTGACCAGGAAGGGCGCGTCCTTCAAGCGCCTGGCAGGCTGCTACGTGGATATGAACCGGAACAAGCTGTGCAGCTTCAACCGGCAGTTTCTGACGCTGGAGGAGGACGAATTCTACAAGTACCTGGAGATCGCCGGGAAGCTGCTGTCCGGGACGCTGGGCAACAATCTGCTGAATCTGGAGTTCCCTCTGGCGAAGGAGCAGGAGGGCGAGAGCCAGTGGCTGCTGATGCGGCTGAGGGAGACCGGGCTGGAGGACGAGGCCCTGCTGGAGCAGTGGTACGATCTGGTCATCGCCCACTACAAGAAGCTGGGCAATTTCCTGATCCTGCTGTATCTGGACGACTACGACGTGCCGGTGAAGACGAAGGACGGCATCGCGCTGGACGATTCGGACGCCGTTTACCGCTATATCCTGGCGGCCATTTGCCCGGTAAATCTGAGCGATCCCGGCCTGGGCTACCGGGAGGACACCCACAGCTTCGCCGCGCGAGTGCGGGACTGGGTGGTGGGAAAGCCCGAGAGCGGCTTCCTCTTCCCGGCCTTCAACGGGCGGGAGAGCGATATCCACGGCGCCCTGTTCTATACCAAGGACACCAAGGAGCCCCACGAGGAGCTGATGGAGGAGGTCCTGGGCTGTGAGGCGGCGCAGACGGCAACGCAGCAGAAGATGGCCTTCGGTGAGGCCCTGCTGGAGGTGCTGGGCGAGGGCGACGGCGCGGAGGATCAGCTGCTGGATCTGCAGCAGAATCTGAAGGATCTGCAGGCCTCCTATGAGGAGAGCCTGAAGCCGGAGGATAAGGACCGGGAGGACACGGCGTATCTGCTGGAGCCGGCGGTGATGGAGCGGGCTCTGGCGGGCACGGACATCCCCGAGGAGCAGGCAAGGGCCATCGAGAACAAGGTGGCGGAATGCTTCGGCGAGAAGACCCCGGCGGTGGACAGCATCATCGACAAACGGGCGCTGAAGAACAACGAGCTCCGGCTGGAGCGGAACGCCCTGAAGGAGCAGCTGCAGCTGTCGCGGCAGGAGCTGAAGGCCCTGAAGGAGAACGGTCCGGCGCAGGAGGCCGCAGAGCTCGCGGAGGAGGATCTGCCGCAGGCGGACGTGGTGCTGAACCTGTCCCCGGATAAGGCGGCGGAGCTCCGCTTTACCCATCTGGGCGGCTGCCGCTATCTGATGATCCCGGTGGAGGAGTACGAGACCGTTTCGGTAAACGGCGAAGAACAGTAAAATTTCGGGGCTGGGGTGACCCGGCCCTTTTCTTTTCCGAGTATAGGAGTGTAAGGCCTTACAAAGAAACAAGCCGCGCGGGCTCCTGCGGGAGCCGGAGGCAGTAAAGGAGCAGCAAATGGAGGATCGGGAGATCGTAGCTTTGTTTTGGGCCAGGGACGAGGAAGCCCTGCAGCAGACGGAGCGCAAATACAGGGGATATCTGAAAACGGCCGCCGGGCGGATCCTGGCGCAGCCGGAGGATGTCGAGGAATGCGTGAACGATGCCCTGCTGGCCGCCTGGAACAGCATCCCGCCGAATCAGCCGGAGCGCCTGTCCACCTATCTGGGCAAGCTGATCCGCCGGGCCGCCATCGACCGGCTCCGGCAGGAGGAGGCCGGCAAACGCGGCGGCGGCGAAGCCGCCGCTTCGCTGGAGGAGCTGGAGGAGACGCTGGCAGCGGAGGGCGACTTCACCGAAGGGCTGGAGGCGGAGGAACTGGCGGAGCGCATTTCCCGCTTTCTGGCGGGGGAGGCCAAGCTGAACCGGCAGCTGTTCCTGGGCCGCTACTACTTCTTCAAAAGCGTAAAGGAGCTGGCGAAGGAGGCGGGCTGCGGCGAGAGCCAGGTAAAAATGCGGCTGAAGCGGACCCGGGACCGGCTGGCGCGGGTCCTGGAAGAGGAGGAATACCGATGAAGGCAGACAAACTGAATCAGGCGATCGGTCTGGTCGCTGACGAATGGATCGAGGAGGCGGAAGCTTTGGGAAAGGAAAAAAAGGGGAGGACCCGAAAATACTGGATCGCGGCCGGCGCGGCGGCAGCCTGCCTGGCGCTGGTGCTCTGGGGCGGCCTAAGCCTGGGCGGCGGAAAGGATCCGCAGGAGCCCTTGTGGCCCACCCGCATCGTCGGGGGCGGCGCGTCGGAAAGCAGCACGGAGGCTTTCGCGCACGAGCTTGCCATCGAGAAGAAGTGGAACGAGAAAAGCAGCACGGAGAAATTCGGGGAGCTGGCCTGGCAGGGCGTGATCTATAACACCAACGGCAAGGCGGCCCCGGCGGAGCTCATCGGCGAAAAGCTGGGCGAGCGCGAGATGATCGGCCAGGACATTTACGAGGGGAAGCGGTACACGGAGACCGCGCAGGTATATGCCATGAAGGGGTACCCGGAGGCGCTGGCCCTGCTGGTGCGGCACGAGGGCGACGAGGCCTGCTATGCGTACTTCAACGTGTGGTACGCGGCGGACAGCCTCGGCGCATACCTGGAGGCCTTCCGGGTGCAGGCGCAGGACGGCCTGGGCCTGCTGACCTACAGCTTCCGGGACGACCCGGCGACGAGACCCTGGCGCTACGTGGAATTTGCCGATTTTGAGCAGGACCGGCTGTGGGAGCTTCTGACGGCAAATGCGGCGTCAGCGCCCCTGAGCGAGGAGGCCCAGCTGGAGCTGGAGAAAAAAGGACAGCACGTCCATGCGTGCGAGTGGGCCCTCGGCTGGTCCGTGAGCGCGCCCGAGCTGGGCATCCTGAATCATTCGCTGAAGCTGACAGATCGGGGCCTGCTGCTGACCAACCTAGGCGGAAGCCAGCAGGTCTGGCAGCTGGAGCCCGCCGCGGCCGCGGCCCTCAGAGACTGCGTCCTCAAGGAATGCGAGGGCGTGGAGCTGGTCTGGGAGGCCCCCAGCGCCGAGCCTCAGCCGGAAATGCAGGGAGAGCTTGAGACCGTGACCATGACCACCCTGGAAGCGGAGGAATAAGGAATAGCGGCAAATGAACCGCGGGCAGCGGGGAAGGCAAAACGCCTTCCCCGCTGCCCACTTTTCTGCTGCGAAGGGGCCTCACGGAGCTTGCTCCGTACCGGGGCCGTAGCCCGGCGGCGATCCTTCAGGCCCGGGCCGCAATTTACCGGTAGACAGAATGCTTTTCTGCATGTAAAATCAAAGGGAACAGCGGCTGCCGGCAAATAAGAAAGAGAGCCTGCCTAAGGATATGCATATTCTGTTGATATTACTTCTTCCGCTTTTGGTACATATATGGGCCTTTTCCGTGGATCTGCTTGCCAGGCTTAAGCCGGAGGCAAAGCCGGAAGAGCCGTGCTCAGAGGATTTTCGCTTTACTGTCCTGATACCCGCGCATAACGAAGCGGCATGTATTGCCGACGTACTGGGATCCCTGATCCGGCAGACCTACCGTCATTTCGAGGTGTACGTCATTGCCGACTGCTGCACAGACGATACGGTCGGAACGGTTTCCGGATTTCCGGAAGTGAAGCTTCTGGAAAAGACCTCTCCCTCCACCTGCAAGGGAGAGGCGCTGAATTATGCGCTGGAAGCCTTGAAAGATCAGCTGGGGGATGCGGTCGTGATCCTTGATGCCGACTGCACAGTGAACCGGGAGTTCCTGGAAAAGCTGAACGCCCGATACCGTACCGGCTCAAGAGCGGTTATGGCGGACACGGATATCCTGAATCCGTATGACAGTCTGGTAACGGCATGGTATACGATCTATTGGAAAATGGTGTCTGAGATGTCCCGCAAAGCGCACGCGAGGCTTAAGCTGTCCGGCAATCTGTGCGGCTGCGGCATGTCCTTCCGCAGAGAATATCTGCGGCGGACCGTTACCGTTACGGAGGACGTGGAATATTTCATGGCGCTCGGCTGTGACGGCATAAGGATCGATTACGCCGGTGAGGCCAGGGTCTATCAGGAGCAGCCGGCAGCGTTCAGGGATATGCTCGGTCAGCTCTACCGCTGGGTAAGCGGCGTCCGAAGGGTAAACCGGCTGTACGTCAGGCATTATCTTCGGTCCCTGTTCCGGGAATTCAGTCTGCTGAAGCTGGATGCCTTCATGACCTCACAGGCCTGCTCCGCCTACGGCGTGCTGCTGCTCCTGCTGCTGCTCCTGCTTGTCTGGGGGATCCTGTTTGCGCCGGGGATCCTGCCGGGACTTGCGGCAGTTCCGGCTGCGCTGTGGCTTATCACGCTGTATATCGGAATAAGCCTGACAAGGCGCTGCAGGCTGGATCACCGGATCATGGCCGCGGCTGTTCCGACCTACGGGGTGTTTCTTGCGGCAATGGGACTGATCTATATTTATGCGATGATAAGGCCGGGGAAAACCTGGATAAGGGTCGATAGGAGAATAAGAAATGAGCGGAACAATTGAAGTCAGGAATATCTGTAAGACTTTCAGACAAGGCGACAAGGAAGTGCATGCTTTGCAGGACGTATCATTTTCCGTTGCGGCAGGCGAATTTACTGTCATCACCGGATACAGCGGAAGCGGAAAGAGCACCTTCCTGAACATCCTGGGGGCGCTGCTGACCGCAGACAGCGGTTCTATTGAAGTAAACGGGCAGGATATCTGCCGGTTCACTGAGCAGCAGCGCAACCGCTACCGTAAAAAGGAGGTATCCGTTATTTTCCAAAGCTATAACCTGCTTTCGGATCTGACGGTCTATGAGAACGCCCTGCTCGGCAGAAAGCTGGGCCATTCGGAGGCGAATATCGAAGAAATCCTGGATCTTCTGGATATCGGTAAGCGCCGTGACCATTATCCCAGTCAGCTTTCGGGCGGCGAACAGCAGAGAGCGTCGATCGCCCGCGCACTGTGCAAGGGTGGAGACATCTATCTGTGTGACGAGCCTACCGGCGCGCTGGACGTTAAAAACGGTATAAGGGTACTGGAATTCCTGCAGAACTTAGCCCACGGATCCGGCAAGACCGTGATCGTCATAACCCACAACGGTCTGGTAAGCCAGGCCGCGGATCATCATATCGTCATGCGGGACGGCAGGGTCATTGAGGACAGCCATAACCCGGAGCCTATCCCTGTCAGAGAGGTCCGGTGGTGATATGTATGTCAAACTGATCAAAGCATTCATCAGGCACAATCTGCGCTTCTATCTGCTGTTGGTCCTGTGTACGGGCATCTGCTTCTCGGCCTACGTGACCTTCCATACGGTGCAGACCTCCATTGACCGCGGCCTGCATACGTATCTTGACGAATATGATTACTTTGACGGCATGATCCAGCCCTATTACGGCACATTCCTTCCCGGAGATACCGATGCCGTGAGAGCGGTCGACGGCGTGCGGGACGTGCTCGAGGCCTATAGCCTTGACACGGTTCTGGCAGATGACAGCACCAGATATCTGCGGCTCATCGGCGTGGATCCCGCGCAGCACAGTGCCTATGTACTGGAGGAAAGCGGTGCGGGCGATATCGATCTGTCGGCGGAATTTGCCGATCTGATGGGGATCCGGGCCGGTGACAGCCTGGAGGTCAGGCTGAACGGCAAGGAGGTGATCCTGCGGGTCAGGGCCATCATCAATGCTCCCGCGCTGATGGGGGCAACACGCAGTATCAGCCCTACGCTGGAGATATCCTCCCTTGGCTACGCCTATATTGCCATAGAGACGCTCGGACAATACACCGATGCGGCACTGCCCAATACCATAGTCTATTATCTGGAAGAAAATGCCGATCCGGAGAAAACGGCGGAAGAGGTAAATAAGATATTCAGCGGCAGACAGATGTACGTTGAAGATCTCGAAAACCGTCATGCCGTCCAGACCGTCCGCAGCGATCTTGCGGCACTCAGACCGATCGCTGCGGTACTGCCCGCGGTCATGTATCTGATCGGTCTGGTGATATCCGTCCTGTTTTTGCGGCAGTTTATCGAGATCAAGGAGCGGGATATCGGCATTCTCCGTTCCAACGGCGTATCCCGCGGCGGGGTCCTGGGGATCTTTATCGGCTATGCGCTGAGCATTGCCGTTTCCGCCTGTGTTCTGGGGATACTGCTGTCTGTGATACAGTCAAGGATCTATACGGACTTTTACTCTAATGCGGTGTATCTTCCCCGATTCGAGGTCAAGCCGGACGCCGGTAATATCGCCGCAGCGTCCGGTCTGACGGCGTTCATCACGGTCGCCGCGGTGTTCGCCAATATCCGGCAGATCACCGCTTTCGATATCGTGGAGATGATGAATGCAGGCGCGGCGCCGAAAGAGGCCTCTATGCGCTTCCTGCGCAGCAGACTGGTCGGGCTGAAACCGTTTCTGGCGCCGATCTTCGAAAAACCGGTATTTTTTCTGTTCTCCCTGGTCAATATGATCCTGGTGTGCATCATCGTGACCGCATCCTTTGGCGTAAGGGACGCGAAGGACCACTCGATAGCCTTCCTTTACGAAAAGGAAGTGAATTACGATTACGCACTGCACTATTACAGCTATGCTCCGCGTAAAAACAACGGTGACAACACTTACAGAGAGACCTACGCAGAGATAAACGGACAGACCAGCAGGCTGTATGCCATGAACAATACCGATTACGTCCGCATCTACGACGAATCGGACCGGCCTCTTGAGCTCGGGAGCGGGATCATCCTGTATTCTAAGCTCGCGGACGAGCTGGGGGTCAAAGCCGGGGACCGTGTGACGGTCGATGGCAGGACCGTGACCGTAGATGCGGTCTGCAAGGCCGTGACCGACTGCAAGTGCTATCTCTCCTGGAAGACTTACGAGGAGCTGTACGGCGACAGCGGCTGCAATGCTTTGTTTATAAAGGGAGGGCTGCCGGAGTACGACGACGGTCCGGACAGCGGTTTTTTCTATGTCGGAAGTGTGAGCTCCCTGCAGGATGACCTGGAAAGCAAATTTGCGTATATCAGCAGCTATATCCTGATTATTATCGGCATTTCCTGCCTGATATGCGTGATCGTGATCTATAATCTGTCGGTCATATTCTACCGCAGACGGATCCGTGAGCATATGATCCTGCGCACGCTGGGATACAGCCGGGGCAAGGTTCTGGCGGGGTCGCTGCTGGAGATGATCCTGCAGGCCGTTCTGGCTCTTGCCGTCGGCATACCGCTGGGATATGAGCTGGCAGCGTATACGGTGCATGCCATGAGTAACGACGCCGTCACCCTGTATATTTCCTTTGGCGATATCCCGACCGTGACCGTCTCCGCTTTCATCCTGATCACCGCCATAGTCGGCAGAATAGCCGCAGCGCCCGGTCAGATAAGGCTGCTGCCGAAGGAAAACTGAGAGGCTTCTTCCCGCTTGATCTCAGCGTGTCTTTCCCTTTTGCCTTTTTCCCAGTCCGTACAGCAGAATCGGCGTCAATACCGGCGCAGGCAAGGCCGGCAGCCCCCACAGCGGATGCTCCCTGAGCAGCCACAGCCAGTAGGTGGGGAGGAAGGGCCTGATCCGGGCGATCTCAGGATAGGCCAAAGCGAAATCCGTATAAATGGGGCACAGCGGCAGGGAGAGCCCGGCCAGCAGCAGTACCGTGACGGTCTGCCAGTCTCTGCCGGGCAGCGCCGTGAAGAGCAGCCCCAGGACCAGAAGGCTCAGCAGAAAGCCGGCCAGCGGCAGCAGGAGCGCCGTTTCCCGCAGCAGCAGGACGCCGGGAAGGACGGCCAGATACAGCAGCAGGGTGCGGACGAGGAGGCCGGGCAGGAAGCATTTGCCGAAGGCGGCGGGATAGGGCAGGCGGCTGCGCAGCAGACGAAGCTCCCGGCGCAGCGGCTCCAGCACCGCGAAATGCAGCCCGGTGAAGAGCAGCAGGGACAGGCTTCCCAGATAGAAGCCCAGGCTGCGTTCCCGGCGGGGCAGGTACAGTCCGTCCTCCCGGGAGAGCTCCAGCCGGAACAGATCCCCTTCCTTCAGCCGGGCGTCGAAGGCCTTCAGTACCTCCGCCTCGGGGATCCCGGCGGCGCTCAGGCTGTTTGCCGTGATATAGGGGGCGTAGAGGGTGAACAGGGCGGCGGCCGCCTGCTCCTGCGCCAGATCCGGCTGGAGCGAGGCAGGGGCCGTAATGAGGCCCAGGACGGCGGAAAGCTCGTCGTTTTCCAACAGCTCCCGCAGCCCGCCGGGGATCAGGATCCCGGCGTCCAGCGTGCGGGCGGCCACCTGCTCGCGCAGGGCCTCCTCAGAGGCGGCGACGGTGAAGCCGGTCTCGGTGAGGAGCGTCTGCAGGCGCAGGGCGGAGGAGTCCGCTTCGCCGACGACGCAGCAGCCGAAGGGCAGCGGGTCCAGCTCCTTTCCGAAGGAATAGGCCAGTGGCGTCAGCAGAAGCAGCAGGAGATACAGCAGCAGGATCGGCGCGGTGAGGGCGCGTTTGAGAGAAAAGTCCAGCGTCTTCATAGCTCACCTCCCTCCGGCTTCAGCAGGGACAGCCGCCTCAGGCAGAGCCACAGGCCGAGGGCTGCGTAGACCGCGCCGGCGGCAAAGGGCAGCAGGGCGAAGGGGCCGCCGAACAGGGGCGACAGGCAGTTCATCACGGCGCCGAGGGGCGACAGGCTCCCTGCGGTCAGCAGGAAGCGGGGCAGCAGGGCCCGGGGCACCAGTCCGCCGCACAGAAGCAGCGACAGCAGTGACAGCAGCAGCCAGGGGCCGGTGGCGTCGAAGCGGCCGCAGGGCAGGACGTAGCCCACAGACACCAGCAGGCTCACCAGGAGCAGCCCCAGAAGGGCGCTCAGGATCGCCGGAGGGGTCAGCCGCAGTGGCATCAGCCGGGAAAATCCCCAGAGGATAGGCAGGCTCAGCAGGAGGCGGAACAGGAAGGGATAGAGGCATTTGCCGAGGAGAAAGTCGCGGGGGCGGATGCCGGCAGCGAAGAGCCGCTGCAGCAGGGGCCCTCTGAGGTCGGCGGTGCAGAGCCTCCGGAACAGCAGTCCCAGCAGGAAGAGGAAAAAGCTGAACCAGGTCAGGGCGTAATAGGCCGTCAGGCTGAGCCCGCTGTCGTCATAGTCCGTGACCTCCACGGTGAAGCTCTCGTCAAAGACGGAGAGCACGAAGTCGATGAGGGCGCCGTTGCTGTCCAGCAGGAAGGCGGACATATAGGAGTCCAGATCCTTGTCCCACAGCAGCTGCTGGCCCACGAAGACCCCCAGCTGCCCGGCGGTGAGCAGCCGCTGCCCGAAGGCGGCGACCTGCTCGATGGTCTCGCCCTCCGCGGCGGCGGCCCGGGACAGGATGACCTTTCCCTCCGCGGGGATACCCTGCATGATGCTGGCGGTATAGCCCTCCGGCAGCAGGATCGCGGCACTGTAGCGCCCCTCCCGCAGCCCCTCCAGCGCTTCCTCCTCACTGTCTTCGGCCTCGAAGGTCATCAGGCTTTCGATATAGCTTTGGCTCTCCACCAGGTTGATGCAGAGGCGGCTGACCAGTGAATCCTCCTCGTCCACCAGAGCGACCGTGACCGGAGAGCGGCCCCGGGCGGCGGAGGAGAGCACGGCAAATCCGGCAGTCCCCAAAAGGGCTGCCAGCAGCAGAGATAAGCAAAGCGCGGGGATGACCCCGCGCTTTGCCAGCTTTCCGTCTCGACGGAGCATTTCTTTCATGGGTTTCTCCTATGATTTAGCTCAGCTCGTCCAATACTTTTTCGTACAGCTCACCGACGGCCTCTATCACGTCATCGGCCAGATCCTCGAAATCGTCCTCCTTCAGAGAAAGAAGATCGGTGTATTTGCTGATGGTCGGGAACTTGGCGCTCTCATTGAGGGTCACCGTGATACCGATGTTCTTGATGGCCACGAAGCCGACCTCCAGCTTCTTCAGCTCGATGGTGGTCGTCTTGCCCTTTTCGGTGATGGTACCGGTCAGGGTCAGGGTGTCCGGAACGCTCAGCTTGAAGTTGCCTTCCTTCTTATCCCAGCTGAAGCTGACGGTCTCCTCGATGGCGCCCTTGATCTTCAGCTTGGCGGCATACTTGGCATTGGTATTTTCTTCCACCGTGAAGCTGCAGCTGGTCTTGCTGCCGTAGGGATCCTTGAAGATCAGCGTGATGGCTTCGGGGTTCTTCCAGTCAGGGCCGCCGCACACGGAAACGGAGGTCTTCTCACCGTCCGCCTTGATGGTGGCATCCAGCTGAAGCAGCTGCTTATTGGATTTGCTGATGGAGAAGACCAGGGTCAGCTTGATGCCGTCCAGGGCGTCTTCAATGTCATCCTTGTCATCCAGCATATCGTCGATCTCATCATAGAAATCGTCGATATATTCATCGGCATCGATATCGGCTTCTTCCAGGATATCGCTGTACTGAGCGGCAGCATCTTTCAGCAGGGCCTTCAGATTCTTGCTGCTCTTGGCCCAGTTCAGCATATCCACAGCGATAGCGGCGAGGGCCTTGTCATCCAGCTCCAGGGTAATGGCCTGAGCCTTGACGGTCTCATCACCGACGGAGAGCTCGGTCTTTTCCTTGGAGAAGCTGCCGTTCTTGTCCAGGCTCTTCAGAGCCGTGTCGTAGGCTTCCGCAAATACGGCCTCAGCCTTCTTGACCAGCGCTTCGGTGGGAGCGGAGCCTTCCTTTAACTGCTTCAGCAGCATTTCGTAGGTCTCCTCGTCCAGCGAGAAGGCGGTGTCCTGATCCGGATCCAGTACGGACTTGGGCAGGTTCTTGCTCAGGTTCTTGAGGCTGACACCGTAGTTGGTCCTGCCCAGAAGAGCGGCGCTGGAGGCGACGATCTCGTCCTTGCTGAGGGTGAGCGTGGCATCGGCCAGGGACTTATCCTTCAGCTTGGCGTCTACGGTCATGGCAAATGCCTGTTCCTTGGCCTTGCTGAACAGCGTCACGTTCAGCTTGGCGGGCAGCTCGGCGTCGATCAGCTCGCCAAGCTTGGAAATGTCGGCGGTGATGCCCACGGAGCCGTTTTCCGAAAGGGCCTTGGCCTTGGCGGCGGCCTTGCCGGACTGAGCGGCTTCATAGCTGGCCTTGGCGGCCTTGATGATCTGGGCGGAGGGCTTGCCGGACAGCAGAGAGCTGATCAGGACTCCGGCCAGAACGACGACGGCAACAGCCGCGGCGGCGATGGCCACCAGCTTCACGGGGAAGGGCTTCTTGGGAGCAGGCTCATCCGCCGGGGTATAAGCCGGGGCAGGAGCAGGCTGAGGCTCGGGAGCCGGTGCAGCGGCTTCAGGCTCGGCAGCAGTAAAATCAGGGGCCTGAGCTTCTTCAGGCGTCACGTTGATGTTATCCTGTTCATTCATAACGGATACCTCATTCTTTCATGGTGTGGCAGGCGTGGCACAGAGAGCGGTATGCCTCGGCCAAGGCTTTCTGCCGTGTATATGCGTCACCGGCGGTGCCGGATAACTGCTGTGCGTCAAGCATCTGCGGGGATGTGCCGCCCAGAAAGAGCATCCGGTCGCAGATCGGGGCAAATTCCCCTACCTCATGCCCGGCGTAGAGGATCAGGAGACCCTGGGACTTCAGCTGCGTAAGCAGCGACAGCAGCTCCTCCTGATAGACCAGATCCAGGCCTGCGGCGGGCTCGTCCAGCAGCAGGATGCGGGGCTGGCCCAGCAGGGCACAGGCGATGCTGACCCGCTTGGCGGTGCCTCCGGAGAGCCGGGAGACCTTTGTCCTCCGCCAGCGGTCCACCCCCAGAGGAAGGGCCTCAGGCAGAGGCGCATCGGCAAGGCGGGCGAAAAAGCGGAGATTGTCCTCTACGGTCATGTCTTCAAACAGTGCGGTCCCCTGCGGCACGTAGCCCAGCTTTCCTTCCCGGAGGATGCGTCCGCTGTCCGGCTTCCGCACACCGGCGATCAGGCTCAGCAGGGTGGATTTGCCGCTGCCGTTGGGGCCTGCCAGCACGAGACACTCACCGGCCTCGGCGGTCAGGGACAGCTGCTGCAGCACGGGCTTCCGCTTATAGGAAAAACTCACCTGATCCAGTTTAAGCATGTCCATCCCCCAAAGCATGATAAATCGCTTACAGTATAGAGCAAAAGAAACAAAATTGCAAACTTTTTTTTGGTTTCGGAGGGGTTTCAGGGGGGAATTGCCGGAAAACGGACGTTTTGTAAGGATATTGACCGGCTCCCGCGAGCTGCCTTCGGGACCGGGGGCAGTGAAGAATGCTGATCATGTACAGCGACAAGATCCAGGGGAACCGGACCAAGGCTCTGGGCGACGTTACGAAGAAATTCGCCGATGCCATCAAGCAGGAGGGTCTGCAGGATATCGTGACCCTGAACTGGTGGTCTTACAGCGATGTCCCCGAGAAGATCAAATTCACCTCCATGGGCAACGGCCTGGGGCTGCGCAGCCTCTTCGCCCCCCCTGAACGGCTATTATTGTTGGAATACGGTGTATTTCCCCTTGCCGATCCGGAGCATGAAGCGATTTTCAATATTCTGGTAGAGGAATTTGTCAACGCTCTTGATGAACCGGAAAAAAGATTTTCTATTTGCGGAAAGAAGGGTACACGCAAAGTGAGGTCTCAAAGATACTCGGCTTTGCAAACAACAGCACCGTTTCCAAGCGGTTAAAGAAAATGCGAGAATTATTCCGGGAGATAACGGGATATTGAGGAAAAGTATGGACTTTTCACATATTTTATGAAATAATTTGAATATCAAAAAGCAGTTTTAATTATGGCGAATTCGCCACAATAAAAGGAGAATCGTGCGATGAATAAACTGTCTGTGAATAATACGGAGATCAATGTTGTCCGCATCAATGACGAGGATTATTTTTGCATAACAGATATGCTGAAAGCAAAAGACGGCGAGTTTTTCATTGCGGACTGGTTGCGTAATCGCAACACTTTGGAGTATATTGGCACTTGGGAAAGTGTGTATAATCCGGATTTCAATATGAACGGTTTTGAGGAAATTATCAAACACGCCGGGCTGAACAATTTCAAAATCAGCGTGAAAGAATTTGTTGAGCAGACAAACGCCATTTCCATTATGGCAAAAGCAGGCAGATACGGCGGAACTTATGCCCATAAAGATATCGCCTTTGAATTTGCCATGTGGATCAGCCCGCAATTCAAGATCTATATTGTCAAAGAGTTTCAGCGGTTGAAAGCTGAAGAACAAAAGTTGCTTGGTTGGTCAGCAAAACGGGAGCTTGCCAAAATCAATTATCACATTCATACGGATGCCATCAAGAACAATTTGATTCCGGAGGAGCTGACGCAAAAGCAAATTTCGTTTGTCTATGCGGATGAAGCCGATGTTCTCAATGTGGCTCTGTTCGGAAAAACCGCAAAGCAGTGGCGTGATGAAAATCCGGAACTAAAAGGAAATATCCGTGATTATGCTTCGATGAATGAACTGATATGCCTTTCAAATCTGGAAAACATTAATGCGGTATTGATCAATGAAAATGTTCCCCAATCGGAACGGTTGGTGAAATTAAATCAAATTGCAATTCATCAAATTTCGGTTTTGCAGGAAGTGGATAACAAGAAATTATTGAAATAAGAGATACGTAATTTTGACCACATAGCGTTATATGAACGGCAGCAAGTCGTTCGGTTACGCTTGTTCCCGACATGCAAATTTAGCAACTTGGCACTATCCGTAACATTTTCAAAAAACTGCTATCATGGACGAGGGCTACATGATGACCATGATGACCAAGCGCTTCTGGTGGTTGCGGTAAACGGCACTTTATATTGCACAGGAGCGGAAAGAATGCTATACTGGCCCCAGCGGCGACGATGCAGCGGGGGAAACAGAGGCTTTCCTGCCCGGCAGAGACCGGCTTTCAAGATTCAGCCGCCGGAGGAGAAGAATGAAGAAGGTTGCGTTATTTTTCGGAGGCTTGTCCTCCGAGCACGATATTTCCTGTCTGTCTGCCACTACGGTGGCGGAGGGCCTGGCTAAGCTCCCCCTGGAACTTTTCCTGGTCGGGATCACCAAGGAGGGCAGATGGCTCCTGACGAAGGACGCAGCGGATATCCGCTCCGGCGCCTGGAGAAACAGCCTTACCTCTGCACAGCTCCTGCCGGAGCGGGGTGCAGGCCTGCTGCTCACGGGGCCGGAGGGCACGAGGAGAGTCTCGGTGGATATCGCGTTCCCGGAGCTGCACGGACGCTACGGTGAGGACGGCGCCATCCAGGGCCTGTTTGAGCTGGCGGGGATCCCCTACGTGGGGGCCAACGTGGTCGCCTCCGGCGTCTGCATGGACAAGCTGTACACCAAGGTGCTGGTGGAGCAGACCGGCGTGGAGCAGGCCCGGTATCTGGGCTTTACCAAAACCGAGCTGGCGGATGAGCAGACCGTGACGCGGCGGGTGGAGCAGACCTTCACCTATCCGGTCTTCGTCAAGCCCAATGACGGCGGTTCCTCCCAGGGTGTGTCCCGGGTGGACGACAGAGCCGGTCTGCTTCCCGCGCTGAAACTGGCCGCCTCCGAGGGCAGCCGGGTGATGGTGGAGGAAGCCATCGTCGGCAGAGAGCTTGAATGCGCGGTGCTGTCCCTGCCCGAGGGGCCTGCGGTCTCCGGTCCCGGGGAGATTCTGGCGGCGGCGGAATTCTATGATTTTGACGCCAAATACACTAATCCTGCGTCTGAGACCACCACGGAGCCGGTGCTTCCCGCCGGAAAAGCCGAGGAGATCCGGATGGCGGCGGAGCTGATCTATAAGGCGGTGGGCGCCTACGGCCTTTCCCGGGTGGATTTCTTCCTGGAGAAGGGCACGGACCGGGTCATTTTCAATGAGATCAATACCCTGCCCGGCTTCACCTCCATCAGTATGTATCCCAAGCTCTGGGAGGCGGCGGGCATGCCGCTGACCGAGCTGCTGCAGCATTTGCTGGACAGCGCCGAGAGACGGTAAATACAGAAAAAAATACTGCGGGTGAAGGAATGCGGGAACGCTGCTCCCTTCACCCGCATAAAAAATACCCGTGGGTCGCCCCACGGGTATTTTTGTCGGCTGTTCAGCCTTCGGATCAGAAACCGAAGATCTCGAACTCAGCGATACGGATAACGCGCTTGTCAGCTACGTTGTCGCCCAGCTTGGTGTTCTCGTAGGAATCGGTGATGACCAGCTTCACGAACTTGGCGTTCACGGGAGCATCCAGATCCTTGGAGGCGGAACCGGCATCCAGACCGGTACCGGCATCGATCTCGGTCCATTCGGTACCGTCGACAGATACGAAGACCTTCCAATCCTTAACGCCGCCGTAAACATCGGGCTGACCCTGGTTGACCAGTTTGTAGCCGGTAACGGTGCTGGGAGCAGCCAGCTCGAAAACGATCTCGCCGTCTTCCATGAAGTTCCAGCCGGCGCACTGGGTCAGGCCGTTGGCCTCATCGCCGTCGTTCAGCAGAGCGGGGAAGTAGCCGTCGCTCTTGATCAGCTTGTAGGTGTAGGTCACGGTAGCATCCAGAGCCAGGTTCTCGGTGGGAACATCAGCAACAGCGGTGTCGCCCAGGATCTCGAACTCATAGATACGGATATCTTCAGCATCGCTGGAGGTGCCGCCGACAAATACCTTGTCGATGACGAGCTTGACGTAACGGGCTACCATGGGAGTCTCGAATTCGCTGCCGTCGGGCTTGCCGCCGCGGATATCGGTAGCGTACTTCACGGAAGCGGTGATACCGGAGGTGTCAACGCTGTCCTTGGCCAGCTCGGTCCAATCCTTGCCGTTCAGGGAACCCAGAACGGTCCAGGCCTGGTTCATGCAGTACTGATAAGGCCATTCGTAGTTGAAGATGTTGTAGGCGTTGATCTCGTGAGGAGCGTCCAGGGTGAAGACGATCTCGCCGCCCTCGGCCCAGTGCAGACGGCAGGAGGTGGCAGCGTTGGGAGAGCTGTCGCCGTCGATGATGCTCGTTACGGGATTGACAACGGCATCATCCTTCAGGTAGGGCTCGTAGGTGGTGGTCACATCGGTGATGGTCAGCTTCTCCAGGGCCTTGGGGGGCTCGGTGGGAGCTTCGGTGGTCGCTTCGGTAGTAGCCTCGGTGGTAGCCTCGGTAGTGGCCTCGGTGGTGGCTTCAGTCGTAGCTTCGGTGGTGGCTTCGGTAGGCTTGGTTTCCTCGGTGGAAGTCGTGTTGTTGTTCTTGCCGCAGGCAGCGATGGCAAATACCATGGACAGAGCCAGCAGCATTGCAAGGACTTTCTTCATACTTTTTCTCCTTCTTAGATTCTGATACGCCGCAGGCGGGGCCATTGACATACCAAGCATACATATAGCATTATAGGGAGGATTTGGCAAGTGTTATTTTACCTGTATGGCGCGAAAAAGGGAAAAATCAGTAAAAAACAGCGGAAAATGCGGAAAAAAGGCAAAAAAAGTACGGCCTGTCTCCCGAAATGGCTTCGGTGACCGACCGTGCTTTTGTCCCCTTGAGGCTCAGGCCTCCTTTTTGTTCTTCTTGAAGAGCTGCTTGAAAAGACCGACCTTGGCGGGCTTTTCGGGGATCTTGGCGCCTCTTACGGACTTGAGCTCCGCGATGTAGATGCCGCTCAGCGCGACCTTGCATTCCTTCTTGACGGGAATGATCTCGAAGACCTCGGCGTCGCACATGAGAGAGGCGATCTGCGGACCGATCTTGGCCTTGACGATGGGGAGCTTGGACCGCTTGGCGTACCAGGGCAGCTGATCCAGCGCCATCTGCGGCAGACCGGAATCCTGCGGCTTCACCTTCTTTTTATCGATGACCAGCATGGAAACGATCTGCTTGGAGGCATCGATCTGCTGCTGAGCCTCGTCCTGCTTTTTCTGCATCTTCCGGCCCAGGAAATACAGTACCACGAGGATGGCGATCATGACGCCCAGGACAATGAGTAAGGCCGTCCAGTTGAAGCCGGCGGCAAGTAAAAGATTGGTCATGCTTTCCTCCGTCCCTGTTAAGGGATTGTCAGTAGATTTGTTTTTCCACTATATCACGAAAGTCCCGGCCGCGCAAGTTCATTCTCTTCCGGAACGCGGCTTTCTGGCGGGAGGCTGCAAAGGAGGCCGCAGGGGCCCCCGGCCCGGACGAGGACAGGCCGGCAGGAGAGCTCAGCCCTGCAGGCTCAGCACTCCTTGATGAAATAGACGGAATTGACCGGCAAACGCAGCTGCAGGCTGTCCGTGACGGCCACGAGCTCTCCGCTGTGCTCCCTGCCGACGGCATAGAGCTCATAGCGGGCGCCGGGTCTGCCGAAGTCCAGGCAGAGCTCCCTGTCCGCGGCACTGTCGTCGTCATCGTAGTGGGTCACGACGGCGAGAAGCTTTCCGTCCTCCTTTACCCCGGCCAGGGTATAGATCCCGTCGAGCCGGCGGTCCGGGCGGATCTCATAGGCGCAGTCGTACAGGCAGCCGTACCAGTACAGGGCGTAATAGCCCTTGAGGGGCCGGCGGGTATAATAGTCGAAGAAATTGTTGTACATGCTGGGCCGGGTATCGTAGACCAGCAGCTTGTCGATGCCGGACTGCTGCCCGAGGGTCATGCAGGCCATGACGAAGGCGGCGCCCTTCTCGTTGATATGAGAGGTCACGGAATAGATAAAGTCCTCCCCGGACCAGGCACGAATATAATTATACTCGTCGAGGATGCTTTCGGCATCTGAGTAGCCGTTCTTAACGAGAATTTTCCGCAAAGCCTCCTCGGTCTCGACGATTTTTTCGGGGCGGGAGGTGTAGCAGTGCCAGCTGAAAAAGTCGATGGGGGTCCCGCGGCGCTGCATTTCCCGCAGGAAAGCGTCGGCCCAGTCCAGGCGGTGGGCCAGCCCCGGCCCGCCGAACTTCAGCTGAGGGAAGCAGGCCTTCAGATGCTTGGCCGCCGTTTCGTAGAAATCGTAGAACTGCTCGTCGGTGCCGCACCACAGCAAATGCCGGGACAGGTCGGCGCCGCCGCTTAACAGATCGGGCTCGCACCAGATCTCCCAGTAGGGCATGTCGTAGGTGAAGCCGTCGGCCCAGCCCTCCGTATAGTGGCGGACGATGTGCTCGCAGATGACGGCCCACTTCCGGAAATCCTTGGGCGGCCAGACGTTGAGCTTGCGGATCTGATGCTCGATGCTCTGCCCCAGCCGGTAGAAGGGAACGGTCCCGCAGTTCAGGGTGTTCTGGATATCGGCGTCGGTATTTTCAAAGAAATAGCTGGCGGGATCCTCGGGATCGGCATCGAAATCCGGGAAGATGACGGACACGTCGTGCACGTAGGGGCCGCCGTAGACCGTGCCGCAGATATTGGCGTCGTGGTTCCGGGCAAAGGGGATGCGGGCTGCCCGGTACGTATCGAAATTGGAAACGTTCTGGTCCTTGGCGTGCGTCTTCCCCAGCGGGCCGCCGTTGGTGCCGTTCATGGGCTTGAATCCGCCGAAGCTTTTCCGGGTATCGAAGGTCAAAGTTTCCATGGAAAATCCTCCTGAATCGATTTTGCGGTGCTGTGCCGCGGGCTGCCGGCGAGGCTCCTTACTGCCAGGCTTCTGCGGCAGACGTATCGGCTTCATAAAACAACACGGGAAGGCCGCTGTCAAGCCTAAGCCGCAGCCGCCCGCAGCTGCCTTCCGGCGATATGCGGAGGGGCTGTCGGCAGTACTTGAGCCTGGAGCTTCGGGAGCCGGCTTTCCGCACCGCCCGCAGCTGCCTTCCGGCGATATGCGGAGGGACTGTCGGCAGTACATGAGCCTGAAGCTTCGGGAGCCGGTCAAAAACGACGGCATCGGGAAGTCGTTTTTGCTGCGCCCTGAGCGGGAATGCATCAGGCATTACCGCGAATGGCGCAGGTACCGGCGGGAGAAGCGCGCAGGCTCATCCCGTACTGCCCAGCCCCGGAGCCTTATTCGTCGGACAGGCATTGCGGGCGGCGCGGCAAGATTGCGTGGCAGGGTGAGCAGCTGCAGGCGGCGCGGCGGGAACGTGCGGAGGACGGCGCAGCGGGAACATGCGGCGGCATTCGCCCCAGAGCGAAAAGGGCAGAAAAAAGCGGCACTTGTTTGGCAAAAACGCCGGCAAAGCCTTGACAGTGCGGCATGAGAGGGCTATAATAACGCAGAATATAATAAAAGAAAGGCTATGATGGAGACAGTAGCCTGATTCCGAAAGTCACAGAGAGCCGGGAATGCTGCGAACCGGTACCGGTAGGGTCAGAGGAAGGTCACTCCGGAGCCGCCGACCGATGCCCGGGCATTTGCCGGGGAGGTAGGCTCGGACGGGATTCTCCCGTTACAGAGAAGCACATATCCCGCGGCGCGGCGTATGGAGCAAATAGGTGGTACAGCGAGATCCTCGTCCTATTTGGACGGGGCATTTTTTGTTTTGGAACAGCCGAAACAGCAGAACAGGAGGAAGGAAGATGTACCGTAAGGTAAGCACCGACATGAACTTCGTGGACCGGGAGAAGGAGGTCGAGAAGTTCTGGGAAGAGAACCACATTTTTGAGAAGAGCATGAGCGAGCGGGAAGGCGGCCCGGAATATATGTTCTACGACGGCCCGCCCACGGCCAACGGAAAGCCGCACATCGGCCACATTGAAACCCGCGTGTTCAAGGATCTTTTCCCGCGCTACCAGACCATGAAGGGCAAGAAGGTTCTGCGCAAGGCGGGCTGGGACACCCACGGTCTGCCGGTGGAGCTGGAAGTGGAAAAAATCCTCAAGCTCGACGGCAAGGAGCAGATCGAAGCCTACGGCATGGAGCCCTTCATTAAAAAGTGCAAGGAATCCGTGTGGAAGTATCAGGGCGAGTGGGAAAAGATGTCCGACCGCGTGGGCTACTGGGCGGACATGGAGAATCCCTACGTCACCTACGACAACAACTACATCGAGTCCGTGTGGTGGAGTCTCAAACAGATTTCGGACAAGGGACTTCTGT
>JAZLJI010000078.1:0-6834 GCA_045617825.1 Lachnospiraceae bacterium | reverse complement strand
TTTCTTCCTTTTTCTTTCCGAACAGTGACATAATAAACACCTCCCAATTCGTGTTATTTCATATTTCCGCAGCAGCAACAGTCAGACATTTTCGGAATATCCGAGGCACCGTCTTTTGTGCGGGGAGCAGGCGGAATCCAGCCCGTATCATCTCCGACATAGCTGATTGCTCCTGCCGGGCACTGATTGCCGCAGCCGTGGCAGTGGTCGATGCAACCTTCTGGATTGCTGACCTTTGGCGTCGGTGCTTTTGATTTGTCATAAACACCGTGCTGACAGAAACCGACACAGGTTCCGCACTCGATGCAAGTGGTAATATCAATTACCGGGTACCATTTTTTAGCCATTGATAATTCCTCATATTATTAAAAATTGAATCGCATTGAACAGATAGCCCACAAGGATAATACCTGCTGTGCAGACGGCAATAAATATGCCGAGCAGCTTCGGCTTGACTGCCTTTCGGAGCATAATCATTGATGGCAGAGACAAGGTCGTAACGCCCATCATAAATGACAAAACAACGCCGAGCCGTGCGCCCTTGGCGAGCAATGCCTCCGCGATCGGGATTGTTCCGAAAATGTCCGCATACATCGGAACACCGGCTACTGTGGCGATCAATACGCCGAACGGATTGCCCGTACCGAGAACTTTTACTACCAGCTCTTCGGGAATCCAGTTGTGAATGACGGCACCGATGCCGACGCCGATCAGCACATAGGGAAATACCTTCTTTGCCGTGCCGCAGACCTGCTCCCATGCGTATTTGCATCTGTCTTTGAAACACAGTTCTTCCTGCGGCAGGTCAATGGATTTCCCGTTACGAATGAACTCCTCGACCTGATCTTCAAGATGCAGTTTCTCAATCAGCGTACCGCCCGCAACGGCAATCACAAGACCGAAAATCACATACAGTACGGCGACCTTCCAGCCGAATATACTCATCAGCAATACAAGGCTGCCGAGATCGACCATCGGCGAAGAAATCAGAAACGAGAATGTCACGCCAAGAGGAAGCCCCGCGCTTGTAAAGCCGATAAACAGCGGAATGGATGAGCAGGAGCAGAACGGTGTTACCGTTCCGAGTAATGCGGCAATGCAATTCGCCCATAACCCGTGAAATCTGCCGAGTATCTTTTTGCTTCTCTCCGGCGGAAAATAGCTTTGAATGTACGAAATAATAAAAATCAGCACACCCAGAAGCACCATAATTTTGATGCAGTCATAAAGGAAGAACTGAACGCTGCCGCCGATTCGGCTTTCAATGTCAAGACCGAAGGAGCTCAGCATAGAGCCGATCAACCTGTTCAGCCATTTCATTCCCAGGACCTCATCCTGAATGAATTGCCACATAGAAATCCTCCAAACAATCTATATATCTAAATCTGTCGATATATAGTTTTGAAATATAGTCGTGCCGGAAAAAATGGATTTTATTTTTCACAGCACGACCGGTTATTGCAAGTGCATTCGTTTTCTTTCAGTGCGTTCAGATAGCCAATGGCGATATCAATACCGTCCGAAGAAAGGGAGTAGTGCATCCATTTGCCTTCTTTCCGTCCGATGACCAAACCGGAATCCGTCAGCACCTTCATATGATGGGAAAGTGTGGACTGTGCGATGTCCAGATCGTCCAGCAGCTTGCAGGCGCATTTCTCGCCGCCCATCAGGTATTTGAGTATCCGCACACGGTTTTCATCGCATAACGCTTTGAAAACAACAGGAGTACGTTTTTCGTCAAGTTCCATCCGAACACCTCCTTCAAACGAACTTGTGATCACGCAATATATTATATCGATAGATTTCGATTTGT
Organism: Lachnospiraceae bacterium; assembly: GCA_045617825.1. Classification (GTDB taxonomy): domain Bacteria; phylum Bacillota; class Clostridia; order Lachnospirales; family Lachnospiraceae; genus UBA6987. The sequence continues at coordinate 5,021 of JAZLJI010000078.1, read as the reverse complement.
CAAGAGGATTCAATAAAACAGTATGAAGAAACACAAGGAGAAACTACTTCTTTGCGTAGTCTCTCCGTTTCGGCTCCCCCTTTTCGCTGCCTTTTCACCGGGTCTCGCTTCCGTCAAGCCGAAAGCTCCTCACGCAAACAAATAGGCATATCGCCGCATTTGCTCAAGCAGGATCGTCTGCACCCGCTCTTTCACCTCCGGGCCGTACACCGTATCGGCTCTCAGAATATCCTGAACGTCCCGGTGTGTAAAATGAAAGCTCAGCTGCCTGCCGAACAAAGCCTCCGCCGCTTCAAGCTGTTCGTCAAAGTCCGTGCTGACCGTTTTGGCCTGTACCCTTCCGAGCAGCTGATAAACGTCGGCTTCCATAGGATAATCCAGAGACGTATCCGCCAGAAGGGCCGCTCCGTTATCAAAGATCGGGCACAGCCGGTACCGTCCCTCCGGATCCATCAGCACCGCGATATTCTGGGTGTGCCGGTCCTCATTTTTGAAAAACGCATCGACTGTCAGCATCTTCGTCATATATTTGCCGAAATCCTCAAGTCCTGTGATACGGATGATCTGATCGCAGAGGAAGGCCAGACGCTCCCTGACGTCCCGCATCGTCCACAGCGCAGTGTGCAGGCTCACGCCGAAATGATTTTGAAAAAGCCTTTCCGCCGTAATGATCTGCCAGCCGTCCTTCAGAAAGCTCCTACTCCCCGCTCCGTTCAAAATACGCTCACCGTATCGGATCTGTTCCGGGAAGTACACGGCATATTCCTCTTTATCCAGGCTCGAAAGTCCTAACAGCGAAGATACCGCATACTCCGCCAGGCCTTCATAGCCCGTGTGATCCGCCTTATACCAGATCCCGTTATTCTCCCATTTCAGCTGATTTCCCTTGGAAGAATGCATGTCCCGAAATTTCCTGTCCTGCTCAAATAATGTGATCACAGTTCCACCCGCAGCCAGAAATCGTCCTCTGCCATTCGCCCTTCCGTACGTTTGATGATCATCAGCGGATCATAAAACGGCAGATCCATCTCTCTCAGGATCAGCTTCATCTTGTCGCGCTCTCTCGGAAAACAGCGGGATTCCAGAAAATCGCAGTAGTCCCGGTAGGTCGGTGACTCGTTCAGGCCAAAGGCCCGATACTGCCGATTCCGTACAAAGTTCTTGATTTTCACGGTCTGGCTGCTCTCGTCCACGTCTATGACGGTACATACCTCATCCCGATACATATACCAGAGGCGCAGAGGGAGTGTCTTTTCGGGGACCGTGATAGCCTCCAGAGCATCCGGTGTCAGCAGCTGGAGAAGCAGGACCACCGGGCCCTTGACGGGCGCGTCGGAGCTTTCCCATCTCTCCACCGTCGGCTTTGAGACGCCGATCAGCTCGGCAAAGGCCTTCTGCGTCAGCCCCAAAGCTTTCCGTTTCTGTTTTAGGCTATCCGCGGTCAATTCCGCCGGAAAGCAGGTCTTCAGCATATCCGTCACCTCCCTATTTCTGAATACCATCATTTTAATTGTTTGTCAACCGTTATTTGCCATCATTTTGATTGTTTCCTGTCGTTTCTTCTTTTCCGCTGTCAGGGAATGAAGGGACAAAAAAACCGCCCTGCTTTCGCAGGGCGGTGTGACCAGCCTTACTGCTCTCTCTTTTTCAGCTCCTGCAGCAGCTCCACGTAACGGTCGGCGGCCTGCTCGGCCACGCCGGAGGCAAAGACGCAGACGTTCCGCTCATAGCATTCCTTGGGTGACGCGGCATTGGGCAGATAGCTGCGGGAGCCGCAGGAGTAGCCCTTCACCAGCGTCTGGGCAAAGGGAGACCGGGCCTTGATATCCATGCCGGTGGCATTGAACATCTCCACGGGGGCGGTGATCATGGCGCAGTCGCCGAAGCGCAGCGCGTTCATCCGGAAGCTATTGCCCGCGGGAGCGGTGGCCTTGCGGATCGCGGCGGCGGCATGATAGACCGAGTTGAAGCCCATCTTCCGGCAGAAGGCCGTCACCTCGGGAGTGCGGCCGTATTTTTCGTGCTGCTCCCGGCAGAGCTTGGCGTCCTCCACCCGGGAATCGTCCGCGTGGTCGTAGGGGTACACCGGCTCGTCGTGGATCACGTCAAAGCCGCCCTTTGCGGAAGCCTGCATGTGCTTTTCCAGGATCAGCTGCACGTGATAAGCCAGCGCGGTGGAATAGGCCGTCACGTCGGAGTGGAAATCCATGGTGATCCCGGGGATCGTCTCCTCCACCATCCGGCTCTTCCAGTTCAGGTTGCCGCAGGCGCCCTGTAGATACACACACTTGATCCCGGGGATCAGCTTCTCGGCCTGGGTCACGATCGCGCCGGGGAAGTCCGCGGACATGTTCAGCTTATTGAAACCGCCGGTCACGGTCGCGTGGGCCTGGAAGTTGATGAGCACGATATCGTCGGCGCCCTCCCGCTCGAAACGCACCAGCTGCATCGTGTGGTCCGCCTCCTCGGTATGGGCGACGTAGCAGTAGTGGGCCCTGTCCGACGCGTAGATATCGCCGAAGTTGTCCCCGACCTCATGGACCTCCCGGTCCGCCTTGTCCTTATCCTCGATCTTCGCCATCAGATAGTGGCGGGTGAAATTCAGTCTTCCGCCCTCGTGGCCCACCTCCATGGAACCGTAGCTGATCCTCGCGGGCTTCATGTCCGCAGCCGCCCGCACGGCGACCTCGGCCAGCCGGGTCACCAGGAGTTCCCGGTAAGCCTTGATGGAGTCGAATTCCACGCTGTCGATGGAGGGGCCGGAATGGGTATGGGTCCCGCCGATCATCACGCGCTCCGCCGGGATGCCCAGCTTCTCCGCCACGGCAGCGGCGCAGTTCTTATACAGTTCCTCCGGCATATTCACCAGGTCCGCGGTCATGGTGACGGCCTCCGGCTTGCTGCCGTTGCCCAGAGCTACCGCATGGCAGCGCAGCTGGTCAAGGGTCCTGGCGGCAATGCGGAACTGAACGGCGCCGTAGCCGGCCAGGGGGATGTTCCCCGTTTCGGGAGTGATATCTGTCCGGGCAAATCCTGCCCAAAGCTGTGTTTCCATAAATTTTCCTCCTGATCGCGAAGCGGTCCTGCGCTTCGCCCTGCTGTTTTGATTATACCCCTGCCGGAGCGTTTTTCAACTCTTATTTCCTGCGAGGCATTCCCGAAAGCAAGGCCCGGGGAGGCAAATGCCTCCCCGGGCCTGACCGTACCGAGTTCCGCGGCTTACTGCTCTCTCTTCTTCAGCTCCTGCAGCAGCTCCACGTAGTGATCGGCCGCCTGCTCCGCCACGCCGGGCGCGTAGTTGGCGATGTTCCTCTCGTAGCAGGTCTGCGGCGCGTTGGCGCTGGGCAGATAGCTGCGGGCACCGCAGGAATAGCCCTTCACCAGCGTCTGGGCGAAGGGAGAACGGGCCTTGATGTCCATGCCGGTGGTATTGAACATCTCCACCGGGGCCGTGACCATGGCGCAGTCGCCGAAGCGCAGGGCGTTCATGCGGAAGGGATAGCCCTCCGGCGCGGCAGCCTTGCGGATCGTCGCCTCCGCGTGGTACACGGAATTGAAGCCCATCCTCATGCACATCGCCGTGACCTCGGGGGTGCGGCCGTATTTTTCATGCTCGGCGCTGCAGAGCTTCGCCTCCTCCAGCTTGGCATCGTCCTCGTGATCGTAGGGATAGAAGGGCTCGTCGTGGATCATGTCGAAGCCACCCCTCACGGAGTCCTGCATATGCTTGTTCAGGATCTCCTTGACGTGGTAGGCCAGCACCGTGGAGTAGGCCGTCACGTCGGAATTCTGCCGCATGGTGATGCCCGGCACGTATTCCTCCGACAGTCTGCTCATGTAATTGATGTTACCGCAGGCGCCCTGCAGATACACGCATTTGATGCCGGGGATCAGCTTCTCGGCCTGCGCCACCGTCACGCCCGGGAAATCCGCCGACAGATCCAGCCTGCTCACGCCGCCGGTCACGGTCGCGTGGGCCTGGAAGTTGATGAGCACGATGTCATCGGCGCCCTCCCGCTCGAAGCGCAGCAGCTGCATCATGGGGTCCGCCTCCTCGGTATGGCCCACGTAGCAATAGCTCTTGTCCGAGGCATACTGCATGCCGAAGTTGTCCCCGACCTCCTGCAGTACCCGGTCCGCCTTGTCCTTGTCCTCGCGCTTCGTCATCAGATAGTGCCGGATATAATTGAATCTGACGCCCTCGCGGCCCACCTCCATGGCGCCGTAACTGATCTTCGCGGGCTTCATGTCCGCCACCGCCCGGACAGCGGCCTCCACCAGCAGGGGCTCCAGGAAATCCCGGTACTCGTACATGGTCGGGAAGCCGTCGTAGCCCAGCGCGGGGCCGGAATGGCTGTGGGTCGCGCCGACCATCACGTGGTCCTCGGGGATGCCGATCCTCGCGGCAACGGCTGCCGCGTAGCGTTTATACAGATAATCCTCCATATTGATCAGATCCAGGGTCAGGGTGATGGCCTCCGGCTTGCTGCCGTTGCCCACCGCCACCGCGTGGCAGTGCAGATGATCCAGGATCCTGGCGGCGATACGGAACTGAACGGCGCCGTAGCCCGACAGCGGGATGTAGCCCGTCTCCGGGGTAATATCGGTCCGGGCAAAGCCTGCCCAAAGCTGTGTCTCCATAAGCTAACCTCCTGTTTGCGGGGCGGATGCCCGCTCCCGACTGCCTTGATTATACCCCGCCCGCGGATTTTTTCAACTCTCAATCCGGAAAACGTCTTCCGGCGAGGGCTTTCCCCCCGGACGACAGGATGCTTCGGCCCGGGACCGCCGGAAGGCAGGGAACTCGGGCCGGGCCGACGGCGGAGCTTTCCCCGGAAGGCAGGGAACTCGGGCCGGGCCGACGGAAGGCAGGGCGGCCTGGAACCCGGGGCCTCCGGCGGAGCTTTTCCCCGGACGGCAAAGCACCCCGGAGCGCCGAAGCGCTCCGGGGGGCCTGTCATCTTGTCCTACCGTACGCCCCGGGGTTTACCGGCGCAGGTTCTCGATCAGCGGGGTCACGC
>JAZLJI010000077.1:0-20885 GCA_045617825.1 Lachnospiraceae bacterium | reverse complement strand
CCAAGTACATGGACATGAACCTGAATCATGCGCGTATGCCAATTCCGCCACATCTGCAAAGAGCGCGAGACGGGGATCGAACCCGCGACCCCCACCTTGGCAAGGTGGTGCTCCACCGCTGAGCCACTCGCGCACACACCGTTTCACGGCGCAAGTCGTATACTACTACAGCCCGGGAATAATGTCAACAGTTTTTTTCAGTTTTTCGAAAAAATTCCGGGAAGGGCAGACAATATCCTGACGGATCGGCAAAGGTCCCTTGCGAAGCGGCGGGATTCGTGGTAGCATAGGCGGCAGGGAGAAGGAGGTGCACCATGACCTATGAAGAGCAGCTGCAGGAGCTGCGCACCGAACTGAATGACTGCGACCGGGCCTTGCTGGAAACGCTGGACAGACGGCGGGCGCTTAGCCTGAAGGTGGCCGCGCTGAAGCAGGCGGTCGGTAAGCCCGTGCTGGACCCGGACCGGGAGGGCGAGCTGCTGTGCCGTCTGGGACGGAGCACCGGGCGGCCCGAGGAGGTCCGGGAGCTGTATCAGACGGTCCTGCGGCAGTCCCGGGGAGCGCAGCGCGCGGCGACTGAGCCGGAGCGGGTCGATGACGGCGCCTTTGCCTACGGTCTGCTGGGCGAGAGCCTGGTCCACAGCCTGTCGCCGGAGCTGCATAGCCTGCTGGGCTTTTGCGGAGCGGACGACTACCGTCTGGTCAACCGGAGGCCGGAGGAGCTGGACCGCTTTTTCGCGGAGAGCCGCTTTGCCGGGCTCAACGTGACCATTCCTTATAAGGAAAAGGTGCTGCCCTATTGCCGGCGCCTTTCCCCCGAGGCGGCGGCGATCGGCGCGGTCAATACCCTCCGCCGGGAAGCGGACGGATCGCTCAGCGGCTTCAATACGGATCTGGAGGGCTTCCGCTTCAGTCTGAGGCGCCTGGGCTTTTCTCCCGCGGGCAAGCTTTGCCTGGTGCTGGGGAGCGGCGGCGCCGGAAAGATGGCCTGCTGGTGCCTGACCCAGGCAGGCGCCCGGGCGGTGTGCATTTCCCGGAAGGGCCCGGTGACCTATGAGATGCTGGACCGGTATCGGGACGCCGCGCTCCTGGTCAACGCGACCCCGGTGGGCATGTATCCCTACGGAGACGAGTGCCCGGTGAAGCTGGAGCGGTTCCCGGCGCTGGAGGCGGTGCTGGACCTGGTGTACCGTCCTTATCGGACGAAGCTGGTGCTGGCCGCGGAGAGCCGGCAGATCCCCGCTTTGGGCGGTCTGCCGATGCTGGCGGCCCAGGCGATGCTGTCCGAGCGCATCTGGCAGGGGCAGGAGCCCGGGGAGCCGGACGAGGGCATGGTGGAAGAGGCCGTGGATAAGCTGCTGAAGGCCCATCAGAATCTGGTGCTGGTGGGGATGCCGGGCAGCGGGAAGAGCACCCAGGCCAGGATCCTGGCGGGGCTCCTCAAGCGGCCGGTCTTCGATACGGACGACGCATTCCGCTATTTCTACGGCTGCACGCCCGGCGTATTCATCCGGACCTACGGGGAGCCGGCCTTCCGTCAGGAGGAAAGCACCGTGGTGCGGGAGCTGGCGCGGAAGGAGGGCATCGTGCTTTCCACCGGCGGAGGCGCCGTGCTGGCGCCCGAAAACCGTGCCGCGCTGAAGCAGAACGGCCGGATCATCCTGCTGACCAGGCCGCTGGAAAATCTGTCGACCTTCGGTCGGCCGCTGTCCCAGGGCAGCGGCGCGCTGGAGCGGATGGAGCGGGAACGGCTGCCCATTTACCGGGCTGCCGCCGAGCTGGAGATCCCGGTGGAGGGAAGGAAGTATGAGACCGCCGAACTCATCATCAGACGGGCTCTGGGCGAGGAATATTTGCCGAAGGATAAATTTTAACGGAAACAGGAGAAAATCACATGGTACGGCACGTTATTTTATGGACGCTGAAGGCGGAAATGAATGAGGAAGAAAAGCAGGCCCGGCGCGAGAAGATCAAGGCCGGTCTGGAGGGACTCGCCGGGAAGATCCCCGGCATGCTGTCGGTCCGTGTGGAGACCGGGCATCTTCCCAGCTCCACCGCGGATCTGATGCTGGATACGCTGTTTGCGGATGAGGCCGCGCTGCTGGCATACAAGAACAATCCGCTTCACCAGGCTGTGGCCAATGCCGAGGTGCGGCCGTATTTTCAGCAGCGCAGCTGCCTGGATTTTGAGGTGAAGGAATAAGAAAAGCGGCAGCGGCGGCAAACTTCGCGAGCGCCGGCAAATGAAAAGAGTGTTCTCTGCGGAAGGCTCCGCGGGGAACACTCTTATTGCAGAAGGAGCAAGGGGGATCGAAGCCGAAAGGGCCGGACAGTCCAGCGGACTGTCCGGGGGCGAGGGCGAAAGAAGAAGTAATATTCTATAATACAGCAGAAAATTATAGACTTTACCTTTTAATTTGACTTTGATATAGTCAAAATGTAATTGGCGGCCCGTGTACCATACACAAAACAAAAAGGAAAAGGAGAAACACGATGAAAAAGAGATTAGTATTACTTCTTACAGTTGTTATGATTTTCAGCTTAGCCGCATGTGGAAATCATAACACGGTGAGCACCGAAGGCTCCGCTGCTTCAACGGATGCAGCGAAGAGCTACAAGAAAGAAGTTATTTTGACGGCAAATGTTGCTTTCGGCAATCCTGACCCGCAGACAGCAACCACTTTCCAAAACACCCGGCATTACCAGCTGGTATATGATCGTCTTGTGTACTATAATCCCGAGACGACGGCTTTGGAACCGATGCTGGCGACAAAATGGGAATCCAATGAAGCCAAAACGGAGTATACGTTTACCCTGCGTAATGATGTGACCTTCCACAACGGTGAGAAATTCACTGCGGATGATTTTGTCTTTACCTGGGAACGCGGAAAAGAGAGCAAGACCTCGATTATCAAAAACTATTACTCCGCAATCAAGGAAATCGAAGTCATCAATGATACAAGCTTCAAGGCTGTCCTCACCGGCGCAAACGCAGACTTCGTGTATACGTTAACCTTCCCTTATATGGCGGTACTGAACCGCGAGGCTTGCGAAAAGGATGCTGAAAAAGGTTTTATGATCGGTACCGGCTTGTGGAAATGGGATGAGCACGTGGACAATGACTATGACACCTTCCTGCGCAACGATTCTTATTGGGGAGGCACTACGCCTACCGAAAAAATCAAGATTCGCCTGATCCCTGAAGCTGCTACGCGTTTGGTCGCACTGGAAAACGGTGAAGTTGATGTGTGTATCAATCTGTCCGATAATGACACCGAGTATGTAAAGGCAAACAACAATCTTGTTTTGACCAAGATCGATACGGTAACTTTACAGTATATGAACTGGAACATGAGCAAGCAGGGGCCTTGGCAGGATGAAAACTTCCGTAAAGCATTTGCCGCAGCCATCAACTACGACGATTTTATTTTCGGTGCCAAGAACGGCAATGCTATGCGGGCAACCACGATCTGGAGCCATGCCCAGTACGGTTATGTCAACCTTCCCGGCTATGAATACAACGAAGCAAAGGCCAAGGAGTATTTGAGCAAGTCCAATTATAAGGGCGAAAAGATCGAAATTATCACGCAGAGCAGCGCGTATACGAAGATGGCTACCGTCATCCAGGATATGGTGAAGAAGGTCGGTATTACGGTTGAAGTAAATGAGATCGGCTCCACGAATTATTCCGCGGTGCTTAAGGAAGCTCAGTGGGATTCTGCACTCTATCAGATTTCCTTTACCGTTCCGGGCAGCGATGTGACCCGTCTGCTGATCAGCTCTACGCAGGGCATGCAGTCGCTCAACAATTCGCCGAACGAAGCCAAGGTCAAAGAACTGCTGGATAAGGCTCTTGTGGAATTCAATGATGCCACGCGTAAAGATCTGTATAAGCAGGTTCAGGAACTCCTGGCCGAGGATGCCTGCTATATTCCTCTTTGCTACCCTCAGTCATACCATGCAGCGAATAAAAAAGTGTCGGGGATTGTCTGGGCCAGCAACACAGACTTTGATTATCGGTTTGTCAAGGTAGAAGAATAATCGGCTCGCGGGCGGCCGCATTTGCGGCCGCCTCTTTTTTAAGGAGAGACTATGTATCGGTATATCTTAAAAAGACTTCTGCTGATGATTCCTATTCTGATTGGTGTTTCCCTGATTGTTTTTTGCATCAGCGGGTCGAATACAGCTCCGATCATGCTGCGGCTTGGCGGAGAAGAAATGTCAGCGGAAGAGTATGCGCAGCTGGAGCATGAACTGGGATTCGATCAGCCGCTTCTGGTACGCTATGTAAAATACATGGAGGGATTTCTTCACGGCGATTTAGGAACCTCTCACATCAATGGCAATAAAGTTCTGGATGTATATTTGCAAAAACTGCCGGTTACCGTGAAACTTGCAGCATCCTCAATATTGGTTTGCGTTGCCATTTCATTACCTTTAGGTATAGTGTCTGCATTAAAGAATGGGTCCTTGGTGGATAATGGCAGCATGGTGCTGGCCCTGCTGGGGCTGTCCATCCCGAACTTCTGGCTGGGGCTCATCCTGATTATCACCTTCTCGCTGAAAATCAAATGGTTCCCGTCCAGTGGCTATGACGCCGGGATCCGGAGCTTCGTTTTGCCGGCCATTACCGTGGGGACCGGTATGACGGCTTCTCTGACACGCCAGACGCGGTCTTCCATGCTGGATGTCCTTAGGGCGGATTACTTGCGGACGGCACGGGCCAAGGGTGTACCCGAGCGCAGAGTCATTATGAAGCATGCACTGGGAAATGCGCTTATTCCCATCATCACGGTTATCGGCGGTGAGATTACAACGACATTGGCAGGCTCTACACTGACAGAAACGGTTTTCGGCTTGCCGGGTGTCGGACGCCTGATGGTGCAGGCCATCAACGATATGGATGTGAACACAATCACAGGTCTTGTGACGATTAAGGCGATTATTGCATCGACCATACATCTTCTGGTGGATTTGATGTATGCCTTCGTTGATCCCCGGATCAAGGCGCAGTATGCGGGAGGCAGAAAGCATGGCAAATAAAGCAGCAAAGAAAGTCAAAAGCCGCAGTCTTCGCGCAGAGGTCTGGCGGCGTCTGCGGAGAAATCGAGGGGCCATGCTCGGCCTTGTTATCATCATTGTTATGGTGGCGGTTGCCTGCTCCGTAGATTTGATTTTTGATTATGAAACGGATGTCGTTGAGCAGCATCTGAGAGAAAAATTGCAGAAGCCCAGTGCCGAGCATTGGTTTGGTACGGATGAATTGGGACGTGACATTTTTGCCAGAGTGGTGTACGGCTCACGTTACTCCCTGTTCATCGGAATTGCCTCGGTGGCTTTCAGCTCTCTGGTCGGAATCGTGTTGGGGGCGCTGGCCGGCTTCTTCGGCGGAAAGCTGGATAATCTGATTATGCGATCGTTGGATATTATCGGTGCGATTCCCAGTCTTTTATTAGGCATGGTGATCGTGTCGGTTCTCGGAACGGGGCTCTGGAATCTGGTCCTGGCATTGTCCGTGGGCGGTATCTGCAACCGGGCGCGTGTGACCAGGGCCGCGGTGATGACGGTTCGGAATTCGGAATTTGTGGAGTCTGCACGGTCCATAGGCATGCCGGAATGGAGAATCATTCTGACCTATATCCTGCCCAACTGTATATCCCCTATTTTGGTGTCGATGTCTCTGGCTATCGGCGGCATTATTATTTCGGCCTCCTCCCTTAGCTTCCTTGGCATGGGTATCAAGGAGCCGGCTCCCGAATGGGGCACGCTCCTGTCGGCAGGGCGTAATCTGATTCGAGGCTACCCTTACATCACGTTGTTCCCGGGTCTTGCCATTATGATCACGGTGCTGGCCTTCAATATGTTTGGCGACGGTCTCCGTGATGCGATGGATCCGAAACTTCGGCGCTGAGGAGGTATAGAATGGCATTATTCAAAAAAAACCATCAAGAGGTGAAGCAGCAGGACGACAACGGCCTTGCACTGGAGATAAAGGATCTGACCATTCAGTATGAAGTAGACGGAGACATTATTCAGGCAGTGAACGGAGTCAGTCTGTCCGTGGCGCACGGAAAAACATTAGGTCTGGTCGGCGAGACCGGAGCAGGAAAGACGACCACGGCACTGTCAATTCTGAAAATGGTTCCGGATCCGCCGGGGGTGATCAAGAGCGGATCCATAAAGGTGTGCGGCAAAGACATCATGGCTGCAGGCAAGAAGGAACTCAGTCAGATTCGCGGCAAGGATGTGGCTATGATTTTCCAGGACCCCATGACCTCCTTGAACCCGGTCGTGACGGTGGGAGATCAGATACAGGAAAGCATTCGTATGCACGATCCGAGCATTTCCAAGGCGGCGAGCTATGAGCAGGCTATGAAGATGCTGGAATTGGTGGGAATACCGCGGGAACGCGCCATGGAGTATCCGCATCAGTTTTCCGGCGGTATGAAGCAGCGAGTCGTAATAGCCATCGCCCTGTGCTGCAATCCGAAGCTTCTTCTTGCGGACGAGCCGACGACTGCTTTGGACGTTACTATCCAGGCGCAGGTTCTGGATATGATGAGAAAGCTGCGGGATGCCTATCATATGGCAATGATCCTGATCACGCATGATTTCGGCATCGTGGCAGAGATCTGTGATGAAGTCGCGGTTATGTATGCGGGAAGGATCGTAGAACGGGGTACCCTGGATGACGTGTTCAATCACACCAAGCATCCTTATACGGAAGGGCTGTTCAATTCTCTGCCGAATGTGAACGACAGAAAAGCAGAGCTGATCCCTATCCCGGGGCTGATGCCGGACCCGTCACAGCTGCCGAAGGGCTGCGCGTTTGCCGAACGCTGCGCCTATGCCACGCCGCTTTGCTTCGAGAATCAGCCGGAGGAAAGAGCGTTCAGTGATAGTCATTGCTGTCGGTGCCTCCGATATGACGATCTCGAATTCCATATAAGGAGGAACAGTGATCATGGCTGATGTTATTCTGGAGGTCCGGCATCTTAAGAAGTATTTCAAGACCCGACGGGGAATGCTGCATGCGGTGGACGATGTCAGCTTTACCATCGAGCGGGGGAAAACCCTTGGTATCGTGGGCGAGTCCGGCTGCGGAAAATCTACTACCGGACGGGCCATTCTCAGACTGATAGAACCCACGGACGGTAAGGTGATATTTGACGGTGTGGATGTGGGAAGCCTGAACAAGCGGGAAATGCGAGCCATGCGTCAGAACATGCAGCTGATTTTCCAAGATCCGTATGCATCACTCAATCCGCGAAAGACCGTCAGCCAGCTGATTCGGGAACCGATTGAGCTGAATCATATTCTGAAGGGAAAAGAAGCCATTGACAAACGGGTTGCGGAGCTGATGGAGACTGTGGGTCTGGCGGAACGCCTGGTGAACACCTTCCCGCACGAGTTGGACGGCGGCCGCCGGCAGCGCATCGGAATCGCCAGAGCACTTGCCATGGAACCGAAGTTCATTGTCTGCGATGAACCGGTATCCGCGCTTGACGTGTCTATTCAGGCCCAGATTCTGAATCTGCTGAAAAGGCTGCAGCGGGAATTGGGACTTACCTTCATCTTTATTACACACGATCTCGCGGTAGTCAATCATTTTTCGGATGATATCGCGGTCATGTATCTGGGACAAATCGTAGAGAAGGCACCGGCAGAAGAACTGTTCAAGAATCCGCTTCACCCGTATACACAGGCGCTGTTATCGGCGATACCGATTCCGGAGACGGTTCGGAAGCACCAGAGAATTCTATTAAAGGGCGAAATATCCTCTCCCATTAATCCGCCGCAGGCCTGCCGGTTTGCCAAGCGCTGCCCTTATGCAACGGATCGCTGCCGCAGCATGGTCCCGCTGCTGGAAGAGGTGCAGCCGGAGCATTTCCTGGCTTGCCCTGAAGCGTTTCATCTTCAAATACAGGAGGAACAGTAAATCATGGAAAACCATGTGAAAATCAAATGGCTTGGCTGTGCCGGATATGAAATGCATTTTGGTGCCTTTTCTGTGGTCAGCGATCCTTTTATTGCGGCACATGCCAAAACGGATTTAACGGTTGAAGATGTCGAAAAATGTGATGTGATGATCCTTACGCACGCGCATTATGATCATATCACCGATATTCCGGCTTTGCACAAACGGTTCGGCGCACAGGTAATCTGCGGGGAACAGACGGCAGATCCGCTGATGCGCTGGGCCAATCTGACACCGATGGATATTATGACTGCCTATCCGGGGCAGGTGTTGGATTATGATGCCGTGAAGATCACGCCCCTTCAGGGGCAGCACACGCGGCTCGCCGAAACCTATGAGGGGCTGGTCGAACGCGCCGGGAGAAGTCCTTTTCTGGCGGTGCATCCTGAACTGATGGAGCTCTATCTGGTGGGATCAAGAGAGTACCGAAACTATTTACTGACGGCGCCGGACGGCTTCAAGGTCCTGCACTGGGGCAATCCGGTGAGAAGACCGGTGCTTTATAACTGGGTCAAGGAAATCCAGCCGGACGTGCTGATCCTCCAGTGCACCGGTACTACGCCTGACATCAATGTGGCGGTGAGTTTGATCAAGGAAGCCCACATTTCCTGTGTCATCGCCAATCATTTTGACTTTCCGGGGGATTACCGCGAAACGGTAGAGAAGCTCAAGAAAGGGCTGCAGGAGGCCGTTCCGGCCTGCCGCTTCATCATTCCGGAGTACAATCAGTGGATCGAGTTCTAAGGCTTCTGCTGCCCGGTGAATAGAGAACTGACCTGAGATATCTCAGGTCAGTTCGTTTATCATATACTCGGTGAAAACGGCGGCAGCGTGGCTTTGATAGCGCCGCTTATTTCGGTAAAGATAGAGCTGCCATACGGCGTCTTTATCAGCAATAGGAATATAACAATTGGGATAAAGTAAGTCGGCCGCTTTAGCCCGGGAGGTAGTAATGGCGACGCCTAATCCGGCAGTGACAAGATTAGGTCTGGAGATATAGTCACAGGTAATGATGTTTTTGGCTTTGATACCTGCGGCATTCAATAGCTCGTCACAGAGGCTGACTAAACGTGAATTCGTGGAAAGGCGAATAAAGGATTCCCCTTTTAATTCCTCCAGATAGATTTCCGTCTTTTCTGCAAAAGGATGCTCCCGCGGTACGGCAACATACATCCGGTTTTCCCGGAATTTGTGGCACTCATAATCAGGCTCATGAAAACTGCTGGGGCCCATAATCACTAAATCGACGGACGCGGACTGTACGACACCGAAGAAGCTTGTATCAGGTGTAGCGATATTGCGGACATGGAGGCCGGGATGCTCCTGTTCAAAGCGCTGCAGCAGGTCAAACCACACATAAGGCGAACCGGCACATAGGGTGATATCGCTGATGCTGCCCGGAACGGTATCAAGTGCCGCCCTTTGACCGTTCTTCAGGGCAAAGAGGATATCGTCAACATGAATGAAGAAAGCCTTTCCTTCTTCGCTGAGATGCAGACTGTTATGACTGCGGTCAAATAGTGAGACTCCCAGCTCCTTTTCCAGACCCGAGATAAGTCTGCTCAAGGTTGCCTGACGTATGCCCAGACCGGCAGCGGCCCGGGAAACATTCTCCGCTTTAGCCAGTTCGTAAAAATATTGTAATTGTAACAGTGTCAGCATTGATTAGTGCCTTTCTGACAAGGTATAATAATACCATAGAAAATTACGAATGCTTTGTCAAGCGGCAGGATAAGAAAATTCCGAATGCTTTGTCAAGCGGCAGGATAAGAAAATTCCGTGTGAGATAGCTGCGAGGAAATAAATAGGGAGGTGATATGATGAATATGCGGTATTATCGCCGGACCATCAGCAGCGGTGAGAAAGCACTGCTGGCTGCTTTAGTCATGATTGATGTCGTCCTGTTATGGGCGCGCTTATCCTATGGGATAAACGCTGATGTGTTGAGCGGCATTGCAGGTACGGCGACTTTGGGCGCGGCATGGCTGTTGCTCCGCCCGGAGCAATATTCCCTTGAGGAGGACGCCCTTTGCGTAAAGCGCAGATTTCCGAAACAGGAAATCAGGATTCCCTATTCGGCGATCCTTGCCTGCGATCCTGTAGGACGGTTTGCCGAGTTTAAAAAAGATGCCGATGCAGTAGAGTTGATTCTTACGTACAGTAACGTGTGCAGGTCCAAGGATAAAAAACTTGCGGTTCATCCTGAAGAAAACATGGAGTTTTATGAGTCCTTGTGTAGCCTATGTCCCACGCTGCAGCGGCGAACAATTCAGGATATCCTGTCGGAAAATGAAGTGTTGCAGAAGCTGCGTGAGGAGGAGAAGGAAGAATAGGACCGGGCCTTGAATCGATTCGTATACAACTCATCCTATCAAGTCACATAAGGATGACGGGCGACAGTCATCCTTTTTTTATTTGCGGCCGCGCAACAGCGGCTTGAATGAAATTTCATCGACAGTGAGGAGGGATTTTTTTAGCCGGGAACGACCGAATGCGGAGAAATCGCCGCCGAATCAGCAAATAAGTGGATGCAGCTGGTATTCGCTGCATCCATTTAATAAATAACGCTTCAACAGGTCAGGGTTTCCTTGGGAAATGCACCGCCTTCTACTGCACCGGTCTCAGGAAAGCTTGAGCAGGATCCCGGCCAGGGCGCCGGCGCCCAGGAAAATCGCCGGATGCCACTTCTGCTTATAGCGGATGGCGCAGAAGATCAGGACGCCCAGCGCCAGCTTTTTGAGATCGAACAGCTCTGCTATGGCCAGACCGCTGCCGAAGAGCGGGCCGCGCAGGAAATTCATGTCGAAGAGCTGGAACAGAACGGCGGTGATCAGGGCCACCGAGGCCGGGCGGATGCCCCGCATCCCGGCTTTGACGTAGGGGCTGTCCTTAAACCGGTTCAGGATGCCGGCGATCAGCAGGATGACCAGGTAGGAGGGGGCGATGAGCCCCAACGTGGCGACGATCGCGCCGGGCACGCCGGCCGTGGTGAAGCCGGTATAGCTGGCCATGTTGACCCCGATGGGGCCGGGCGTGGATTCGGAGACGGCGATCATATCCGTCAGGGTCTGCATGTCGAACCAGCCGGTGGCCTGCCCCATCCGCTGCAGGAAGGGGATCGTGGCCAGACCGCCGCCGACGGCGAAGAGGCCGGTCTTGAAGAATTCGTAAAACAGACGCAGGTAGATCATGCCTTATCCTCCTTTCCGCTCTTTTCCTGAGGGAGGAAGAGGAAGAAGCCCAGTACCAGCGCGGCCAGCACCAGCCAGACCGGGGAAATGCTGCTGACGCAGGAGACGATCAGGATCCCCAGATACAGCAGCAGGGTGGGAAGGCCTTTTTTGAAGACGCCGCCCTTCAGCAGCTTGATGACGGTGTTGACCACCAGCACGGTGACCACCACCCGGATCCCGGCAAAGGCCTGCTGCACGTAGAGATTGTCGGCAAAGCCCTTGAGGAAGGCGGCGATCACGGTAATGATGACCAGTGAGGGAAAGACCACGCCCAGCGTGGCCGCCAGCGCGCCCTTCCAGCCCTTGATGCGGGTCCCCACGAAGGTGGCGGTATTGACCGCGATCACGCCCGGGGTGCATTGGCCGAGAGCGTAATACTCGGCAAGGTGCTCCTCGGTATCCCAATGCTTGTTTTCCACGATCTCCTTCAGCAGCATGGGATACATGGCATAGCCTCCTCCGAAGGTGAGGCCGCCGATCCTGGCGAAGGTCAGAAACAGATCCAGATACAGATTCATGAAAATGCCTCCTTGGCGATACGACTTAGGACTTCAGCAGGGATACTGCCTCCTCCAGACGGGATACGGGATAGAGGCGGACGCCCTTGGCGTTCAGATCCTCTCTGAGGCAGGAGGCGGGCAGGATGCAGACGGTAAAGCCCAGCCTTGCCGCCTCCTGGATCCGCTCCTTGGCCAGCGGGACGCCCCGGACCTCGCCGGAAAGTCCCACCTCGCCGAAGACGAGGGTGTGCGCGTTTGCCGCCAGATTCCGGTAGCTGGAGTAGAGGGCCAGGACCAGCGCCAGGTCCAGAGAAGGGTCGCTGACCTTGAGGCCGCCGGTGATATTCACGTAGGCGTCGCAGTCTCCGAGGGTCAGCTCCAGCCGCTTTTCCAGGACCGCCAGCAGCAGATTGACCCGGTTGTAATCGGCTCCGGCGGCGGTGCGGCGGCCCATCCCGCCGAAATTGCTGCGGGACACCAGCGCCTGCACCTCCAGCAGCAGCGGGCGGGTGCCCTCCATCACGCAGGTGATCAGGGAGCCGGGGGCTGCCTCCGGACGGCCGCTCAGCATGAAGGCCGAGGGGTTCGGGACCTCCTTCAGCCCTTCGCTGCTCATTTCAAAGACACCGATCTCGCCGGTGGCGCCGAAGCGGTTCTTGACGCTGCGGAGGATGCGGTAGGAGGCATGACGGTCGCCCTCGAAATAGAGCACCGTGTCCACCATGTGCTCCAGCATGCGGGGACCGGCCACGGCGCCCTCCTTGGTGACGTGGCCCACCACGAAGGTGCTGATGCAGAGGCCCTTGGCCAGAGTGAGCAGCAGAGCAGTGCATTCCCGCACCTGCGCCACGCTGCCCGGCGCGCTGGGCACGTCCTCCCGGGCCATGGTCTGGATGGAATCGATGATGAGCACCTCCGGCTTATCCTCCTTCAGCAGCTCGCCGATGCGGTCCAGATCGGTCTCGCAGAGGAAGCGGATATCGCCGCCGAAGCGGCCGATGCGGTCGGCCCGCAGCTTCAGCTGCCGCAGGGATTCCTCGCCGGAAACGTAAAGCACCTTGCGGCCCTTCAGAGCCAGCTCGCGGCTCATCTGGAGCAGAAGGGTGGATTTGCCGATGCCGGGATCGCCGCCGGTCAGGATCAGGGAGCCGGGCAGCAGGCCGCCGCCCAGGACCCGGTTGAGCTCCGGGAAGCCGGTGTCCATCCGTTCCTCCGGGGCGTTCTCGATCTCATCCAGCGAGAGCGGCGTGAGCCGGTTTCCGGGCAGGGTCAGTCTGGCGCGGCTGCCCTTCGGCTCCTTCGGCGCCTCCACTAAGGTGCCTACCGCCCGGCAGCCCGGGCAAATGCCGTTCCATTTGGCGGATTCATAGCCGCATTCACTGCAGAAAAATGCCGTCGTTTTATCCTTCATCGGCATGCTCCTCCCGTCGGATCGTGAGGCCCTCGGCGGATCTGTCCGCCGTGACCCGGTCACCGTCGCGGACCGTGCCGGCCAGAAGAGCCTCCGCCAGCCGGTCCTCCAGCTCTCGCTGCAGCAGCCGCTTTAACGGTCTGGCGCCGTAACGGGGCTCGTAGCCCTTGGTCAGCAGGAAGTCCCGGGCCTCAGCCGTCAGCGTCAGCGTCAGAGGATGAGCTTCCTTAAGCCGCGTCTCCAGCTCCCGCAGCTGCAGGTCCAGGATCGCGGAGATATTTTCCCGGCTCAGAGCGTGGAAGACCACGGTCTCGTCGATCCGGTTCAGGAATTCCGGCCGGAACAGGCGGCGGACCTCCTCCATGACGCCGGCCTTCATCCGCTCGTGATCCGCTTCCGCGGAGGAGGCGGCGGCAAAGCCCAGCGCCTTGGGCTCCACGATGCGTTCCGCGCCGGCATTGGAGGTCATCACGATCACCGTGTTCCGGAAATCCACCGTCACGCCCTGGGCGTCGGTAAGACGCCCCTCGTCCAGGATCTGCAGCAGGATATGGAACACGTCCGGATGGGCCTTTTCGATCTCGTCGAACAGCACCACGCTGTAGGGATGGCGGCGGACCTTTTCGGACAGCTGTCCTCCCTCCTCAAAGCCCACGTAGCCGGGCGGGGAGCCGATGATCTTGGACACCGAATGCTTCTCCATGTATTCGGACATGTCGACCCGGATCAGGGCGCTCTCGTTCCCGAAGAGGGCATAGGTCAGGGCCTTGGTGAGCTCGGTCTTGCCCACGCCGGTGGGGCCGAGGAACAGGAAGGAGCCGATGGGACGGCGGGGATCCTTGAGCCCCACGCGGCTGCGGCGGATGGCCCGGGACAGGGCTATGATGGCCTCCTCCTGCCCGATGACCCGCTGATGCAGGACCGTTTCCAGGGACAGCAGGCGCTTTTCCTCCTCCAGGGACAGCTGCTCCAGCGGAATGCCGGTCCACAGGCTCACGGTGTCAGCGATATGCTGCGGGGTGAGCTCGATCAGCTCCGCCCGGTCCGCGTTCATGCGGGCGGCGGCAGAGGCCTCGTCGATCAGATCCAGGGCCTTATCCGGGAACAGACGGTCCGTGAGATAGCGGCGGGCCAGGAAAACGGCGCTGCTTAAAGCCTCTTCCCCGATCCTGACGCCGTGATGCCGCTCAAAGACGGACGCGCGGCCCTTCAGAATGGCCAGCGTTTCCTCCTCGGAGGGCTCCTCCACCAGGATGCTCTGGAAGCGGCGCTTGAGCGCGCTGTCCTTTTCGATATGCTTCTTGTATTCGTTCAGGGTGGTGGCCCCGATGATCTGGACCTCGCCCCGGGAAAGCGCGGGCTTCAGGATATTGGCGGCGTCCAGCGTTCCCTCCGCGGAGCCGGCGCCGATCAGGGTGTGGAATTCGTCGATGAACAGCAGGATCTCCGGATGGGCGTTCAGCTCATCCAGCAGGGCCTTCATCCGTTCCTCGAATTCGCCCCGGAATTTCGTTCCGGCCACGAGAGCCGCCAGATCCAGGGAGAGCAGCCGCTTGTTCCGCAGGAAAAGGGGCACGCTGCCCTGCACGATCCGCTGGGCCAGGGCCTCCACCAGGGCGGTCTTGCCCACGCCGGGCTCGCCGATGAGGCAGGGGTTATTTTTGTTCAGCCGGCTGAGGATCTGCATCATCCGGGTCAGCTCCCGCTCCCGTCCGATCACCGGCATCAGCTTGCCGGCAGCGGCCAGCGCGGTAAGGTCCCGGGTGTATTTGCTGACGGTGGCGACGCCCTGCGGAGGCTGACTGAGCAGGTCCTCCAGCGGATAGCGGTCGTCGCCCATGGCGTCCAGCAGGGCCTCCTCCAGCTCCACCGGATCCAGGCTCAGCGCGGCAAATACCTTCGAGCCGATCCCGTCCATGTCCTGCAGCAGAGCGGTGAAGAGATGCTCCGTGCCGACGGTATCACCGCCGATGTCCAGCACCAGGTTCCGGGCATCCTCCAGGATCAGCTCCAGCAGCGGCGTATGGGGAAGGCGCACCCGGGCCGTCTTCACCGGCTCCTCCGGCTTCCGGAAATGCTCCCCCAGCATGAGGCTCAGCACCTTTTCCACCTTTTCACGGGTGATGCCCCGGGCGCTCAGCACCTCCCGGGGAAGGCAGGGCACCTCAAAAAAGGCCAGCAGCACGTGCTCTGTCCCTACGGCACCCATGGCGTATTCCCGGGCAATATGTTCGGCTTTGGCCAATACCGCCTTGGCTTTATCGGTCAAAGGAAGATCAAATTCCAGCATTCATCTACCTCTTAAATAAAAAAATGTACTCATATTCTACTGCATTTTCCGGGGAATGACAAGGGCTCCGCATAAAAATCGCTCCGGATGCCGCTTTCGGGCCTCTTTCATAAAGGTTTCACTTGACGCTGGCCCTTCCAGCGGGTAAACTATAATGTTGGATAACGATGAGTAATCCTCAGTCCGCGGGAACGCGAAAAGCCCCTGCGGAAGATACGGAAGGAAGACCATATTTCATGAAGAATAGATTGCTGCATACCGTTTTGATCGTCGCGGCCGTATTGGCTTCCCTGGCGCTGGTGGCCTTTCTGGCCCTGACCCTTGCCGGGGGCAAGCTGAACGAGGCCTTTGACCTGGCGACACTGTTCGGCCGGGGCACCACGGAGGCTGCGACGGAAGCCACCGAACCGACGGAGACCCTGCCGCCTATGACCCTGCCGACGGAGACCGGCGAAGCGAGCTCGTCGGGAGAGACCTCCTCCGAGACCGAAGAAAGCAGCTCCGAGCCGGAAGCCGCCAGCCGGGTGATCCGGGTCGGCGTGGAATCCCTGTACGGGGAGAAGAATCCGCTGAAGGCGGCCTCCGACGGAGACCGGGCGCTGGCGGAGCTGACGCAGCTGTCCCTGCTGACACTGGACCGGGAGGGCAGGATCGTGCTGAAGGCGGCCAGCGGGGAGACCAGGCCCTATGAGGGAGAGGACTACCGCTACGTGGGCCCGGTGGACGTGACTTCCGAATACGACGCGGAGGGCAACCTGACCACCTATACGCTGGAGCTGCGCAAGGACATCTATTTCAGCGACGGCGTGCAGATGACCATCGACGACGTGATCTTCAACTATTACCTGCGGCTCCAGCCGGATTATACCGGCAGCGGCGAGCTGCGGTCCTACCCGATCCTGGGTCTGGACAATTATTACTACAACAATGCTCAGGCGGAGCGTCAGACCGTTTCCGCCGCGGAGCTGGCGGCAGAGCTGGAGGCACCCAGCGAGGAGACCAAGAGCTATATCCGCCGCCTGATCGCGGAGGTCTTGGAGGCGGAGGCCGTCACCTGCAGCAGCCTCTGGACGACCTATCAGGCCTACGGCTACGGCAATTCCGCCCAGGAGCTGTTCTACAATCTGTACGGCCGGGATCTGAACTATAACCTGGTCGGCAAGAGCCTGGAGCAGGTCTGCGCCGACGTGATCGCCTCCTACGAGCTGGACTACCGCGCCCTGGCGGAAAATTACGCCGTGGATGCCGATTACTTCGACAGCCGGGTGGAGGAATACGTCCGGGAGCTGCTGCTGTTCCGGAAGATCCGGGAGCTGCCGGAGGATCCGGTCAGCAGCATCAGCGGAATCCTGCGCATGAACCGCTTTTCCATGAAGCTGAAGGTCTACGGCCGCGACGAGAACGCCCTTTACGATCTGCTGGATTTTGAGATCCTGCCGCTGCACTACTACGGCGATCCTTCGGCCTACGACTACAACGGCGAGAGCTTCGGCTTTATCCCCGGACATTACGATCTGACGGATACGGAGCTGCCGCCTCTGGGCGCCGGCCCCTTCGCCTATCTGACCGAGGAGCTTCCCTACGTCTATCTGGTGCCCAACGGCTACTATTACGGCGAGAAGGCCCAGCTGGATTTCCTGGTGCTTTCCGAGGTGGGCAGCCAGATGCTGAGCGCTCTGGAGAACGGCACCATCGACATCGCGGGCATCGGCGGCAGCAAGAAGGTCTGGGACGCCCTCTGCGAGGCTAATCCCGAGGATACGCCCTCCGGCAGCAAATTCTACATGCGGGAGGCGGACAACCTCGGCTACTGCTATATCGGGATCAACGCGGAGAACGTATCGGTGGGCGGTGAGCCCTATTCCGAGGCCTCGCTGGCTCTGCGCCGGGCGCTGGCCACGGCCATCGCTTCCTTCCGGGATACGGCGTACGTGCCGTATTTCGGGGAATCCGTCAGCCTGATCGATTACCCTGTTTCGACCTTCTTCGACATCGCTCCCGAGGCGGGAGACCCGGAGTATCGCAGGATCTTCAGCGTGAAAGCGGACGGCACGCCGGTCTATACGGACGACATGTCCACCATTGAGCGGGCGGGCGCCGTGATCGAAGCGGTGCGGGAGTATCTGGAGATCGCCGGCTATACGGGAGAGGTCGACAACGAGGGCCACTTTGCCTTTACGCAGGCCCCCGACGGCGCGTCCCTGATGTACGAGGTGGTGGTCTGCGGCGACGAATACACCACGCACCCCTCCTATGAGGCGCTGGCCTACGCGAAGACCTGCCTGAACCAGCTGGGCATCACCCTGGACATCCACTATATGTCCTCCGAGGAAAACATGCTGATCTCCATCTACATGGGCAGCTGCTCCCTGTGGTGCGCCTCCTGGAACGGCAGCAACGGCCCCGACCTGGAGAATCATTACCTGGGCAAGGCCCGCCCCTCCACGGCGGTGCCCAATATTTACGGACTGGCGGACGACCGCATCGACGAGCTGCTGATGCGGGCCAGGACCGCGGATCCGCAGGAGACGGTGTGGCTCTACCGGCAGATCTTCGAGCTGGTGGAGGAATGGGCCGTGGAGATCCCCTGCTATCAGCTGCATACCTATTATATCTATAACGCGGAGACCCTGGATCCCGCGACGCTGCCGGAGAAGCTTTCTCCTTACCGCAGCTGGACGGCGGATCTGAATCTGATCCGGGTAAGGAGCGTCGATGAGCAGTAGCTTTTTCGCCATGATGGGGCGGATGAAATACATCAACCGCTGGGCCCTGATGCGGAATTCCCGGGTGGAGAACATCGCCGAGCATTCCCAGGAGGCGGCGATGCTGGCCCACGCCCTGTGCGTGATCGGCAACAGCCGGCTCGGCAAGGATCTGGACGCGGACCGGGCCGCCATGATCGCCCTGTACCACGATGCCTCCGAGATCCTGACGGGAGACATGCCGACTCCCGTGAAATACAACGATCCGCAGATCATCAGCGCCTACAAGCGGCTGGAGGACGCGGCTCAGGAGCAGCTGCTGAGGCTGCTGCCGGAGGATCTGCGGGCAGGCTTCCGGGACTGCTTCTATCCCCGGGAGGACGAGGAATACCTTTGCCGGCTGGTAAAGGCCGCGGACAAGCTTTCCGCCCTCATCAAGTGCCTGGAGGAGGAGAAGGCCGGCAACCGGGAATTCGTCAAGGCGGAGCTGGCCATCCGGGAAAAGCTGGAGGAAATGCAGCTTCCGGAGCTGGACATCTTCCTGCGGGAGTTCCTGCCGGCCTACCGGATGACCCTGGATGAGCTGTAAGGAGGACGTATGAGCAAGCTGGATCCCCGGCAGAAAAAACTGCGAATCGGTTATATCCCGCTGTCCTTCGGCCTGTTCGGCGGGGCGCTCCTGATCCTGCTGTGCCTGCTGATCATAGCGGTGAAGAGCAACGGAAGCCTGCAGGCCTCCGCCGGCAAATGGGGCCTGCTGGGCCTGCTGATGTCTGCCGCCGGCTTTGTGATCCCCCTGTACGCGCATTTTATCGTGGCGATGGACGAGGTCAGAAAGCCCTGGCTTCCGGCCGCCGTCTGCAGCGGCGTCCTGCTGCTCGTCTATGCCTTCTTCTATTTCCTGGGACTCTGAGCCGGAAAGAAAAGCTTGATTTATCCGGAGCTTTTGTGTATATATTTGCTGTGTACGCGGATAAGGAGAAATTATGAATGAAACAGTGACCGTTGCTATCGATGCGATGGGCGGCGACAATGCCCCTCAGGAAACCGTCAAGGGGGCCGTGGAGGCCCTGAAGCTCACGGACCGCGCCCGGATCCTGCTGGTGGGTCAGGAGGACCGGATCCGCGCAGAGCTGGCCAAATACAGCTATGACGCCGAAAGGATCGGGATCGTCCCCGCTTCCGAGGTGATCGAGACCGGCGAGCCTCCCGTGGCGGCGATCCGTCATAAGAAGGATTCCTCCATCGTGGTGGCGCAGCGGCTGATCCGGGAGGGCAAGGCCGACGCCTTCGTCTCCGCAGGCAGCACCGGCGCCGTGCTGGCGGGCGGTCAGCTGCTGGTGGGACGGATAAAGGGCGTAGAGCGCGCGCCTCTGGCTCCGCTCATCCCTACTACCCAGGGCGTATCCCTGCTGATCGACTGCGGCGCCAACGTGGACGCCCGGGCCGAGCATCTGGTGCAGTTCGCCAAGATGGGCTCCCTCTACATGCAGGAGGTGATGGGGGTCAGGAATCCCCGGGTGGGCCTGATCAATATCGGCGTGGAAGAGGAAAAGGGCAATGCCCTGGCCAAGGAGACCTACCCCCTGCTGAAGGCCGAACCGGAGCTGAATTTCGTCGGGAACGTGGAATCCCGGGAGATCCCCTACGGCGCGGCGGACGTATACGTCTGCGAGGCCTTCACCGGCAACGTGGCGCTGAAGCTCTATGAAGGGACCGCCTCGGCCCTCACCAAGATGATCAAGAAGGGCCTGATGAGCAGCCTCAGAGCCAAGCTCGGCGCCCTGCTGATCAAGCCGGCCCTGAAGAAAACGCTGAAGAGCCTGGATGCCACCGAATACGGCGGCGCGCCCATGCTGGGCTTAAAGGGCCTGATCGTCAAGGCGCACGGCAACGCCAGCTACAAGGAGATCAGCCATTCCGTCGAGCAGTGCGTCCGCTTCACGGAGCAGCATTTAACAGAGAAGATCGAGAAAAGTCTGATAAAGGAACAAACCAAGGAGGATTGAACATGGAAACCGAAAAGATCAGAGACATTATAGCGAGCACCCTTAATCTTGACCCCGAAGAAGTCACGCCGGGCAAGGCCTTCGGCGCGGATCTGGACGCCGATTCCCTGGATCTGGCGGAGATCATTATGGCGATCGAGGATGAATTCGGTGTGACCGTACCCGACGAAGTACTGGAGAAGGTCGTCACCGTTCAGGACGCTTACGATCTGCTGAAATATCTTGGCTAAAATCGGTTGATCGACCTGCAGAAAGACCGCACTTCGGGAAGTTTTGCCGCGCTTTTTCGGCATTTTCCGGAGGAGCGGTGCTTTCTGCGTTATCAGAGAGATTCATCAGGCACCCGCGGGGCTGCGATAGGGCCCCGGGACCGCCTGAGTCGGAGATAGGAGAAGGTATTATGCTTAAGCAACTGCAGTCGGCGATAGGGTACGACTTCCGGAACGAGGCCCTACTGAGCTGCGCCATGGTGCATTCCTCATATGCCAACGAGCATGCGAGGGACGCGGCGGAATGCAATGAGCGGCTGGAATTTCTGGGAGATGCCGCGCTGGAGCTGGCCTCCAGCCGCTATCTGTACGAGCAATTTCCCGAGGAGCCGGAGGGGAGCCTGTCCAGGCGGAGAGCCTCCATCGTCTGCGAGCCGTCCCTGGCGGCCTGCGCCCGCAGTCTGGATCTGGGAAAATACCTGCTCTTAGGCAAGGGAGAGGAAAAAAACGGCGGGAGAGAACGGGATTCGCTGCTCTCCGACGCCTTCGA
>JAZLJI010000076.1:0-19434 GCA_045617825.1 Lachnospiraceae bacterium | reverse complement strand
CAGCCCCGAAGATTGCTGGCAAAGGTCCCGCAGGGCAGGATCCGGCCGCTTCCCTCCGCGCTGCAGTCCGTGATGTCCACCACCGCGCCGTCCGCGTAGACCGAGTACCAGCGGGCACCGGCCGCCACCTTGACGGTGTGGCCGTTCAGGCACAGGCGCACGTGGGCCCCCGCCTTCACAGAGGCCCGGGTAGGCAGGCTCACGTCCTGCGTCAGATAGTACCAGCCCGTTTCCTCCGGCAGCGTATTTCCGCTGTTCCAGGCCTTCCACTGACCGCTCTCATGCTCGCTGCAGTTCTCCTCGCCGCAGAGGCAGTGCTCGTGGGTCATGTTCTTGGCCAGCAGGAGGGCCAGCGCAGCCTCGCCCTTGGCGTTCTTCACCACCGTCAGCGTATCGCCCTTCCGGAAGGAATTTTCCGCCGTGCCTACGGGATCCGCCGCCTGAGCGCCGGACAGGACCTTCACGGTCTTCAGGTCCAGCGTCAGCTTCGCGCTGCCATCCGGAGCA
Organism: Lachnospiraceae bacterium; assembly: GCA_045617825.1. GTDB lineage: Bacteria > Bacillota > Clostridia > Lachnospirales > Lachnospiraceae > UBA6987. The sequence goes on along the minus strand of JAZLJI010000076.1, from coordinate 18,927 downwards.
GTCAGCGTCAGCTGATCGCTCTCCGCTTTCTCGACGGCCCAGCCGATCGCGGCAAATGCCGCGCCCTGGTCCAGCGCGTCCTCGACCCGGACGATGTATCCGTCGGCGTCAAAGCCCAGGCAGAACAGGTTCTTCATCACCAGGGCATCCACCACGTAGCGGTATTTGGTCTTCAGGCTGAGCAGCTGCCCGTCCGAGATCATTTTCACGGTATAGACGCCCGAGGCGTCGGGCTTCTGGTCGGAAGCGTTCTTCGCCAGGTTGAAGTAGCTGCGTTCGGTGTACCAGTACAGCTTGCCGTCCAGCGCGGCGGACTTGTTTTTCTCCTCCTCGGAGACGGCGGGCTCCTCCGGCTGATACTCCTTTGCCCGATAGGCGGGGTAGGAGGCGGGTGCCGTTCCCTCGGTCACGTAGTCCAGCGTGACCAGGGTGTTCAGGCCGCCGCAGGCCGGGATGGCCTCCAGCACCACCTGATAGGCGGTTCCGGGATACAGCAGGCCTTTTTTGACGCCTTCCTCCAGGTAGCCCTTGAAGCTGGAAAGCTTGAATTCGTAGGCGGAGCGTCCGCCGATATCGTTGCGGTTCATGACCCGGCGCACCAGCACCGTGCGTTCTCCGTTGGGGGCCACGGCCGTCAGACGGACCACCGCCAGCGGATAATTGCAGGTCACGGCATTAGCATACAGCGTCTCCAGATCCGCGGCCTCGCCGTTCTTCAGCGCAACCTCCGGCACGGTATAGGCCTTGGTGCCCTGGTATTCCGCCGTGGTCACCGGCACGTAATCGCCCTTGAACAGCTGATCAAAGGTAAAGCGGTAGGCCAGACGTCCCATATAGCGGATGATCTCGCCGGGAGCCGCCTCGTCGTCCAGATCGTAGAAGCCGGTGCGTTGATCCTGGATCAGGATATAGCTGTCCTCGCCGGAAATATTCCCGGCCTCATCCTGCACCACGTAGGCCTTTTCGATGGCCATGATGGAGTGGCCGGCGCTCTTGTTCTCGTTCTGCATCACCAGCAGATCCGCCGGCTGTACCAGCGCGTAGCAGCGGTACATGCCCTGCTCCGTCGCCTCGTTGCACATCCTGTGGGTCCCGTAGGCGGACAGATCGTATACGTTGCTCGGATAGTCGAAGCCCAGCGGCAGGAAGCCGTTGCTCTTCGTCAGCGTATAGGAGATCATGCCGCCGCCCACGCTGGTGCATACAGCCGAGGTCGCCCAGCCGGTGCTGCCGGTGCAGGTGTTGCCGATGGTGGCATTGATGCGGGCTCCGGTCTGCGTGCTGGTGCCCCTGATGAGGTCTAACAGCAGCTGACCGTTAGCCGGGTCATAGTATTCCAGAAAGCCGAACAGGCTGGCGTTCACGTCGGTATAGGGCAGGCCGCCGTAATGCGTATGGGCGTCAAAGATATAGTCCTTGCCGCTCACGGCGCCTGTCTTGTTGTATTTGAAGTCCTCGGGGCTGTACCACTGGATGGCCAGCATATCCCGCATGGCCCGCACGGCCGTCTGCCGCAGCTCGTCCGTGGTGGGGGTGTGATCGAAGGTATAGTCCGGGATGCCTCTGGTGGGCGCGCTCACCGCGTAGGGGTCCGGCTCCTCCTCAGGCTCCGTTTCCTGAGGCTCGGTCTCCGTGGGTGCCTGCGTCGTCTCCGGGCGGCTCTCCTCGGCGGTCGGGCTTTCCCCGGGCTCCGTGGAGGCCGGCGTCTCTCCGACGTGTCCTCCGCAGCCCGCCGTCAGCAGCATCAGTGCCGCCAGGCAAAGCGCCAGCGCTTTCCGTCTGTATCTTTCCATTTTTTTCTCCTTCCGGGGTCCTTCCCGATCCCTGAAAAAACCTTCGCCGCGGCCAAGTCCCGGCTCGCGCAAGAATAGGGGCTCTAATGATGATTTGCCGTTCGTTTTCCGTTACTGTCCGTCATCATCAGTCTCAGTATACAGCAATACCCCGCCGGGTACAAGCGGGCGGGGTATTTTTTCTCGGGCTGCAGGCTTTTCATCGTAAACCGCGCAGCCGTTTTTTCTTTGATAAGTTTCGTTTGCCGGCCGATCACATTTCCGGATACTCGATGAGCATCGGCTTGTTCAGTCTGGCGGATTCCGTGGTGGCCGTGGCGATGGCGATATCGCAGGCGCCTTCATAAGCGGGCACCGGCAGCGGCTTGTTGCCCAGGATGGCATCCACGAACTGCTTGATCTGCTCGATCGTGTTGTGGATCTCCGCCTGCACCGGGATGTTATGCGGCTTGGTGTAGTTCACCACGCCGTCCTCCAGGGGCTCGGAATCGCTGAAATACTGAATGGTCGGGGCGGTATTGCTGCAGATGATCGTGCCCTTCGTGCCGTACAGGACGGTCCTCATGGTATAGCTTCTCTTGCAGCCGATGGAGCAGAACACCTTGCCCTGAACGTTGTTCGGGAACTTGTACAGCGCGACGGTCATATCCGGAGCGCCCCAGTCGGGCATGCACTTATGGTTGGCCAGGGCGTACACCTCGGTAGGGTTGCCGGCGATCCAGCGCAGCAGGTCTACCGCATGGCAGCCGCCGCCGATGAAGCCGTCGCGTTCCGCGGACAGGCGCCAGTCGTTGCAGCCTCTGAATTTGGTATAGTTGTGGGCATATTCGCTCTCCACGAAGAACAGCTCGCCGATCTTGCCCTCATCGACCATCTTCTTGGCCTGCATGAAGGCGGGGGCGCAGCGGGATACCTGACCGATCATCAGATGTCTGCCGGTCTCCTTCTCGACCTTCAGCATCTCCAGGCACTGCTCGTAATGCAGCGACATGGGCTTCTCCAGCAGGACGTCCTTGCCGGCTCTCAGAGAGTCCACAGTCTGCTGATAGTGGAAGGGGTCGGGCGTGGCGACCACCACGCAGTCCACCGCGGGATCGTTCACCAGCTCCATGTAGTCCGTGACGCATTTGTCGGGATGATACAGCTCGGCGGCTTCCTTCAGCTTGTCCTCATTGATATCGCAGATGCCGTACAGATGGCACTGGGGATTCTGTACGATGCCCTTCATGTGGCGCTGTCCCATAGTGGCGGCAGAGATAACGGCAAAATTCAGTATCTTGTCCATATTGTCCTCCTTACGAAAGCCGGACCGGCTTCTTATTTGCTTCTACCATACCATTTTTCGGCGGGATTTCCCATCATTTTGTGGTATTTCTTCTTCAATTTGTTGTTTATTTCTTGGCAAGCGTCCGCGGCTGTGCTACACTGGCGGAAGGAAGGTCGGCGGAGCGCATGCTCCGCCGCGCCGAGCACCGCGGCAGGCCGCGGCGCTCTCCCGGGGCTCCCGCGGGGAGCTTCGGGCAGACAGGAGGTCATCTCATGAAATACGCCAAGCTGAAGGACCAGCAGCAGCTGGATATGGAATGCTTCTCCGTGGGCTGCGACGCCCATCTGAGACCCGGTGCCGTCTTCGGTCCCGTGGTGCGGGATTACTACGTCATCGAATGCTGCACCGAGGGCGACGGGGCGGTGATCATCAATAACCGGACCTTTCCTCTTAAGGGCGGCGACCTGATCATTCTCCGGCCCGGCGACACGCTGGTCCACCTATGCAGCGTGAACTCCCCGCGAAAGGGCTACTGGTGCAACGTTTTCGGCATGGCGATGGAGGGCTTCCTCCGCCAGGCCCAGATCGACTCGCAGCAACCTTACGCGCCGCGGGAGGCCTTCCCCTTCGTGCTGGAGGCCCTGAAGGGCCTGTACGAGCGGCGGGAGGAGAAGGATTCCGGAGCCCCCCTGCGGGCCTCGGGAACGGTGCTGGCGATCATGGGCGAGATCCTGCGCTACGCGCCCCGGCGGGAGCGCTCCTACATCCGGGAGGCCCTGCATCTGATGGAGGCCCGCTACGATCAGTTGAAGGACGTGGCGGAGATCGCCGCCGCCCTGGGCCTGGACCGCAGCTATTTCTCCGTGCTGTTCAAGGCGGAAACGGGGCTCCCCCCCGCCCGCTATCTGCTGGAGCTGCGGGTCCGCAAATCCCTCATCCTGTTGAAAACCACCGACTGCAACATGACCGAGGTGGCCCTGGCCTGCGGGCTTCCTCCCGAGAATTACTGCCGGGTCTTCAAGAAGGTCATGGGCTCCACCCCCAGCGAATACCGCCGGTCGCTCAAGCAGAGCTGAGCCTGCGCCCTGCCGCCCGGGAAATCCCGTCTGCGGCTTGCCAAACGCGCGCTTTCATTGTATAATAATCATTTAGTGCCAGAAGGGCTTCTCCGGCCGCGCCGCGGAAGCATTTGCCGGGAGCCTCTCCCGTCCTTCGGCCCCGATATTCCCGCAAATACCTCGCGGCGGGCAGCCGCCCGAAAGGAGAAAACATGAACGATTTTCAGAAAATGTACCAGGAGAAGCTGATCAGCGCCGAAGAAGCGGCCAAGCTGGTCAAATCCGGAGACTGGGTCGATTTCGGCTGGTGCGTCGGCCACCCCGATGCCCTGGATAAGGCGCTGGCGGCCCGTATGCCGGAGCTCACCGACGTCAAGATCCGCGGCGGCATCTGGCTGAGACGCCCGGCGATCTTCGACGTGGAGAATGCCGCCGAGCATTTCTGCTGGAACAGCTGGCACATGAGCGGCATCGAGCGGAAGGCCATCGACGAGGGCATCGCCTTCTACAGCCCCATGCGCTATTCCGAGCTGCCCCGCTTCTACCGGGAGAACATCCACCGTCCCGACGTGGTGATGATCCAGGTCGCCCCCATGGACGAGGCTGGCTTCTTCAACTTCGGGCCCGAGGCCTCTCATCTGGCCGCGGTCTGCGAGACCGGCAAGGTCGTCGTCGTGGAGGTCAACCGGAACATGCCGCGCTGCCTGGGCGGCTTTGAGGCGGATATCCATATTTCCGACGTGGATTATATCGTAGAGGGAAGCGATCCCATGCCCGGTCAGATCGGCTCCGTCCCGCCCACCGACGTGGACGTGACCGTCGCCAAGATGATTGTGGAGCAGATCCCCAACGGGGCCTGCCTGCAGCTGGGCATCGGCGGCATGCCGAATACCGTGGGCTCCCTGATCGCCGAATCCGATCTGAAGGATCTGGGCGTCCATACCGAAATGTACGTGGATGCCTTCGTGGATCTGGCCAAGGCGGGCAAGATCACCGGCGCGAAGAAAAATATCGATAAGGGCCGCCAGGTCTACGGCTTCGGCGCCGGGACCCAGAAGCTCTACGACTACATCAACAACAACCCTGCCTGCATGTCCGCCCCCGTCAGCTATACCAACGACGTGCGCGTCATCAGCCAGCTGGACAACTTCATGTCCATCAACAACGCCGTCAACATCGACCTCTTCGGTCAGGTCAGCGCCGAAAGCTCCGGCATCCGCCACATCTCCGGTGCCGGCGGACAGCTGGACTTCGTGATGGGCGCTTATCTCAGCAAGGGCGGCAAGAGCTTCATCTGCCTGTCCTCCACCTTCACCGACAAGAAGGGCGTCCAGCACTCCCGCATCTGCCCGACCCTGCCGAACGGCGAGATCGTGACCGACACCCGGGCCAATACCATGTACGTGGTCACCGAATTCGGCATGGTGAACCTGAAGGGTCTGAATACCTGGGAGCGGGCCGAGGCCCTGATCTCTATCGCTCATCCGGATTTCCGGGAAGAGCTGATCCGTTCCGCGGAGGCCATGAAGATCTGGCGCCGCAGCAGCCGGATCTGACCCGGCGCCGTCCATGAAGCGCCTTCGGCAGATCCTCAGCCGGCTGATGCTTCCTCTCCTGCTGCTTTCTCTGATCGGCTTCCCGGTCAGAGCGCAGGAGCCGACACAGCCCGCCGAAAGCCGCGAGACCTCCCCTGCCGCAAACCGCGGCGGGGAAGGTCTTTCTCCCGTGCTGACCACCCTGTCGCTGGCCGCGGAGCTGCCTGATGGCCCCGCTCTGAAGTCTGACTACGCCATTCTGATCGAAGCCAAATCCGGCACGATCCTCTATGAAAAGAACGCCTACGCCAAGGCCTATCCCGCCAGCACCACCAAGGTACTGACCGCCCTGATCACGGCACAGAGCTGCAACATGGCGGAGACCGTCGATTTTTCCTACCGGGCCTGCCACGAGCTGGCTCCCGGGAGCAGCAGCATCGCCCGGACCGAGGGCGAGCAGATGTCCGTGGAGGACTGCCTTTACGCCCTGCTGGTGGCTTCGGCAAATGAGGTGGCTCAGGCGTTGGCGGAGCACGTTTCCGGGTCCTTTGAGGCATTTGCCGCGAAGATGACGCTGACTGCACAGCGCCTGGGCGCGGTCAATTCCAACTTCACCAATCCCCACGGCACCCCGGACGAGAACCACTACACCTGCGCCCACGATATGGCCCTGTTCATGCGGGAGGCCGTCAAGGATTCCCGGCTGAAGACCATCATGGGCACCGTCAGCTACCAGATCGCGCCCACCAACAAGCACAGCGAGATCACCTATCTGCGGATGAAGCATCCGCTGCTGACGGACAATCTGAACATGAAATACAGCAGCGCCGTGGCCGGCAAGACCGGCTATACCTCCGAGGCCCTCAACACCCTGGTGACCTACGCCAGCCGGGACGGACTGGACCTCATCGCCGTGGTCATGCACGCGGACGGCACGGCAGCCACCGGAGAGGACAGCATCGCCCTCTTCGACTACGGCTTCGAGCATTTCCGCTGCTACAGTCTGGGCGCCCTCGAGGCTTCCGCCTCCGCGGCGGATCCCATCTTCCTCGGACAGGATATCCTGAGCTTTTCCGGTGCGGAGGAGGCCTACGTCACGCTTCCCCCGGGCATCACGCCTGAGGCCCTGAGCTCCGCCGTTATCTACGGCAGCGAAGACGCCGGGGCCAATACCGTCGCCGTGAAGGAATACCGTCTGAACGGCCATCTGCTCTCCCGCGTTCCGCTGACGCTTGATCCTCCGGCCTCCCGGCTGCCGCTGACCCCCGTGATCAGCATCGCGCCCAGCCGCAACGAGCAGCTGCGGACGGAATACTTCGGCCTTGCCCTCATCTACTGGATCATCATCGGAGGCTGCGCGCTCCTGCTGCTGGTATTGCTGCTGCTTCTCCTGCTGGGGTTAAAGCTCCACAAGAGAAGCCGCCGGAAGCGGGAAGAACAGAAGCAGAGCCTGTCCCGCATGGCAGAGCGGGAGGACCTCCTGCTGTAGTCCTCTGCACATAGTCACAAAGCAACGACACAGCCGCCGGAGAGGTATTTTTACGTCCTCTCCGGCGGCTGTGTCATTCGGCGGTGCGGCGGAGGCGCAGCGGCGTCTGCCGTCCTCCGTTTTCCTTTAACGTCACGAAATACCGACGGCCCACCGACGTTTCCCGCTCGTCATAGACCAGCCGCCCCGCCCGATCCAGGGTATACAGACTGTCGTACAGCAGCTGCGCGTAGGGCTTAAGGCAGGAATTTTCCAGAACGTAGGCGGATTCCACCAGCGGCCGCTGCCAGATGTCCCGGCAGTCTCTGTACAGATGATCCTCCAGCTCGTCGAAGTAGAAGGAGCTGCCCGCATGCTCCCGCAGATAGGCGGTCACCCGGTCCAGGGCCTCTGCCTGCAGGGCGGGCGTCACCGCCTCGGGGATCTCGCCCAGGCGCAGGCCGGTATAGACCAGACGGCCGGCATAGACCTCCACCACCTCGCCCAGGGGCAGGTCCACCACCGATAACGGCTCGAGGTCCTCCGGGAAGGCGAAGCGGGTCGTTGCGATATAGCACTCATCCCGGCAAACGGCAGCCACCATGGGTCTGGTGACCCGCAGGACGTACAGCCGGTCGGGGGTATCCGCATGGACCATGACGCCGACGTTTTCCCGGATGAAGGGGCCCTCGTAGGACTCGGCCAGGGCCTGCGCGGGAGTCCTGCCTCTGCGGACCATATCCCCGATCCGCAGGGCTCTGAGGCCGCTGCCCGCGGAATAGCGTTCCCGCTCCAGCCGATCCTCCGCGAGCTTTTGAGGGATGCCCTGCAGGCTCAGGCGGACGTTCTCCGCTTCCGCGGCAGCCTTGACCAGCGGATGCTTGGCGTTGTCGCGGCCGGTGCCGTTGCTGACGAAGGCCAGCCGGCGGTCCCCGTCCACAAAGGGATGGGCGCGCAGCAGCCGCTGATGCCGGCTCTCGGGCGTCTGGGAAACGTGGGGCTCACTGGTTCCCGGCCTTGAATGGATGATCCCCGCATGGCCCTTCAGCCCGGACAGATCAAAGCTCTGCTCGAATTCCGCCACCGGACCGGGGACCCGTTCCACCCGAAGCCCGGCCTCCGTCACCAGCGCCATGCCGGTGGAGCCGAAGCCGTCCCATTTTTCCTCCCGCCGCAGCATCTCCAGCAGGATGGGAGCCGCCTCCCGGGGACCGATATAACCCGCGATATCACACATTTCGTTTTCCTCCTTCTCTGCCCCCGAGGTTCCGCAGGGACCTCGCGGGAGCCCGTCGCGGCCCCCGCGGCTTCAAAGATTCGCGCAGCAAATCTTCTTCTCCCGCCCGGGCGAATGAATGGCAACAGCCTGCTGTCTGCAGCCCCTGCCGGGAAAGGCGGGAGCTGCCGACGGCAGGCTTTTGATCAGCCGTGCAGCTTCTTCAGGGTGTCGACGGTCAGCTGGGCCAGCGCCTCCATGGCACCGGGCTTCAGCCGGGAATTGGAGGGCTCATAGCCGCCCTGCTCATAGGATTCCGCCGTCGGATAATAGTTCATGCTCTGATTGCACTGGCAGCACACGTAGGTCATCTCGTAGGGAGAGCCCTCGCGCACCAGCACGCCCAGCTCACAGAAGGGCTCGCCGGGCATGCCGGCTAAGGCCAGGCCGCCGAAGTTGATCACGGAGATGGGCAGCTCCATCTCGTACAGCTGCTCCTGGGCCAGACGCCGCATTTCCCGGGCCGCCGAGAAGATGCAGTTCATCTCACCGGTATTCTTGGCAAATTCGCTGTCTCTGCCCTCCATGTGCAGCTGATAGATCCGTTCCGCTTCAGGCAGCAGACTCATGTCCAGCTTGGTGGGCACCGTGACCGAGGCTCTGCCGTAGCTCAGAGGCGCGTCCGCGATCGGGAACGCCCGCTGGCAGCAGCTGAGGGCCTCGTAGCCGATAGCCGCGCCCAGCTTCCGGTAATAGCCGTAGCCGTCCGACTTATTGCCGCCGTGATTATGGAACCAGTCGGTGCCGACCATCTGTCCCTCGGCGCCGTCAAAATACACGCAGAAGGAGCCGGGCCGCGCCGCCTCCACCGTATCGCGCACCACGCCGGGATAGTCCGCGGAGATCTTGGTGCCGCCGATGCAGTCGGGGTGGATCTGGAAGTTCACCAGAATGATTTCCTTCCCGTCCTCCCGTTCAAAGACGGTGGTCCGGAGGCTCTCATCCGCCTTGGAGGCCGGACGTAGGATATTGGGATCCAGGATCCTTGCCCAGGTCTGATAATGCCCGTCCTTCATCTGGAAGCGGCGCACGAAGGCCAGGTCCTTGGTCTCCTTTTCCGCGCCGCGCACCTCCTTCACCGGCGTCAGATCCGCCAGGGCCAGCTGCACGGAATCCCGCACTCTCCGCCAGAACCATTCGTTATACAGCGGATCGTCGTCGCGCGCCTCTCCGGGCGCCGCGGCCACGTCGATAAAGGGGCCCGTGTGGGTATGGGTGCTGCAGATGAACATCGCTTCCTCATCCATCCCGAATTCCGCGGTGATCTTTTTGATTTCTTCGAAGGGTCTCTTGTTGTACATGCCCAGAAGATCGCAGACCACTACGGCCGCCTTCTTCCCGTCCTCCTCAAAGGCCAGGGTGTTGATATAGATCGGATCCAGCACGCCGTCGGCTCTGCGGTCCACGTTGTAGCCTCTGAGGCCGATTCCCATGGGCGGGGTGATGTCCAGGCGGCAAACGCCGATATTTTTACTCATCTTTTCTCCTTTCATAAGGCCGGGCTGCCCTCAGGCAGCCCGGAAGTGCTTCGCGGCGGGCCGGCCCCCCGGCGCCCCGCAAATACGGTCCTTAACCGTGTAATTTCTTCAGCGTATCGATGGACAGCTGCGCCAGCGCCTCCATGGCGCCGGGCTTCAGCCGGGAGTTGGAGGCCTCGTAGCCGCCCTGCTCGTAGGATTCCGCCGTCGGATAATAGTTGATGGCCTGGTTGGTCTGGCAGCAGACGTTGGTCACCGAATAAGGAGAGCCCTCCCGCACCAGCACGCCGAACTCGCAGAAGGGTTCGCCGCAGACGCCCACCAGGGCCAGGCCGCCGAAGGTGATCACCGAGATCGGCAGCTCGATCTCGTATTTCTGATCTCTGGCCAGCACCATCATTTCCCGGGCCGCCGCAAAGATGCAGTTCATTTCCTGACGGTCCTTGCTGAATTCCCGGTCTCTGCCCTCCGCGTGCAGCTTGCAGATCCGTTCCGCCTCAGGCACCTTGCTCATGTCCAGCTTGGTGGGCACGGTCACGGAGGCCCGGCAGTAGTTCAGGGGCGTATCCTCGCAGGGAAGGGCTCTGGCAGCCAGGGCCAGGGCGTGATGTCCCAGAGCCTCGCCCAGATTCCGGGCCTTTTCGATGCCGTTGTGCGGCGTGGTGCCGCCCATCCAGTCCGTATAGACCATCTGTCCCTCGGCACCGTCCAGGAAGACGCAGAAGGAGCCGGGACGGCCCGCCTCCACCGTTTTCCGCACGAAGCCGGGGTAGTCCGCGGAGATCTTGTTGCCGGAAACGCAGTCCGGATGGCACTGGAAGTTGACCAGGATCACCTCCCGGCCGTCTTCCCGGGTGATCACCGTGGTCCGCAGGGTCTCATCCGCCTGAGAAGCGGGTCTCAGCAGCTCGGGATCTCTCAGCTTATTGGCCCAGGTCCGGTAGGTGCCGTCCTTCAGCTGGAAACGGCGGACGAAGGTCAGGCCCTCGGTCTTGCCCTCCCGGGCACTGATCTCCTTCACGGGAGCCAGATCTCCGATGGCGACGCGCACGCTGTCGCAGATCCGATCCCAGACAAAACGGTTGTATTTGGGGCTCAGCTCCTTCTCCAGCTCTCTTCCCTCGCTGCCTACCCAGAAGGCAGGGCCGGTATGGGTATGGGTGCAGCAGATGAACATCGATTCCTCGTCCATGCCCAGCTCCTGCGTCAGGCTTCTGATCCCGTCAAAGATCCGGGGGTTGTAGATCCCCAGATTATCCAGCACCACGATGGCGGCCTTCCGACCGTCCTCCTCGAAAACGACCGTATTCACATACAGCGGATCCAGTACGCCATCCGCGTAGCGGGGCACGTTGTATCCGGATACAAACAGGCCCATAGGCGGGGTAATGTCCAGTCTGCAGGTACCAATCATTTTACTCATCTTACATCGCTCCTTTTTATCCTCCCACAGGGGGGGAGTCTTCGCTGTTTCATTATACGGGACGGTGCGCTTTTGTCAAGAGGCGCTCCCGTTTTCCCTTCGGCATTCCGTCATATTTTGATGTTTGCACGGCAAATGCGCCTCTGCGCCGCGCCGTCCCTGATAAAATGTTGACTTAGGGCAGGGTCTCGCAGGCGACGAGCAGGTGGTCTTCGGGGAGCCGTTTTTTCAGCCGCTCCAGGGCCAGATCCCGGTCCGCGGGCGCCGCGAAGGCGGCCCAGACGGCAGAGCCCGAGCCCGAGAGCTGGGCGGTCAGCGCCCCCCTCTGCTGCCGCAGCAGGGCCAGCAGTGCGGCGATCTCCTCGCCCACCGCAGCCTCGAAATCATTGTGCAGCCAGGGCAGCAGTGCCTCGGCGCTGCCCCTTTCCAGGGCCTCCTGCACCCGGTCTCCCCGGTGCCTGTCCCCCTGCAGTCCCATTTCGTCCAGTCTCCGGTACATGAGAGGCGTGGAGCAGGCTATCGGCGGCTTGATCACCAGCAGCGGCAGCTTCAGCCGGGAGCGGATGGGCGTCACCTCGGTACCTGTCCCTCGCCCTCTGCTGGGGCCGTCGATCAGAAAGCTGGGCACGTCCGCCCCCAGAGCGGCCCCCTCCCGGATCAGCTCCTCCCGGGAAAGCTCCAGCCCGAACAGGGCGCTGCAGAGCCGCAGCACGGCGGCGGCACCGCTGCTGCCGCCGCCCATCCCGGCCTGACTGGGCAGGCGCTTCTCCAGATGCAGCCGCAGCCCCCGGTCGATCCCGCAATGCGCCTGCAACTGCCGGAACGCCCGGACCGCCAGATTGTCGGCATTTTCCAGGCTCCTGTCGCTGCAGCTGAACTCCAGGCCCTCGGGGATCTCCTCCCCCGTCAGGGTATCAAAAAAGGACACCGGCTGAAAGACGGTATCCAGGGTATGATACCCGTCGGCCCGTCTTCCGATGATGTCCAGCAGCAGATTGATCTTGGCATAGGCTTTAATTTCCATCCGCGTCTCCCACCGTCAGAATGCAGAATACACTGATGCCCAGCCCCCGGCCGAAGTCCGTCAGGCCCTCTCCCGTGGTGGCCGTGAAGCCCACCTGCGCCGGGGTGATGCCCAGCAGCTCCGCCAGGCTTCTCCGGATCTCCTCCACCCGGGGCGCGATCTTGGGACGGCTCCCCTCCAGGCTGACCGAAAGGTGCAGGATAGGCGCCCGGAGGTCCTTCATCGCCTCCTTCAGGTAGGCCCGGCTGTCCGTGATCCCGGCCCGGCACATCCCGTCGGCCACGGCGCCCAGCACGTTGCGGCAGGTGATCCCCGAGACCGCGTTGGTCACGGCGTGGAGCACCACGTCTCCGTCGCTGTTGGCCAGAAGCCCCGGCTCCCCCGGGAAATACACCCCGCCCAGCAGCAGCGGCTTTCCCGGCGCTTCCTCAAAACGGTGGCTGTCCTGTCCTATCGCGGCTCTCATGCGTTCACCCGATTCCTTCTGTATTCTTCCTTCCAGCTTTCCAGCAGCCTGCGGAAGGCGCCGGCCTGCTCCTCCTGCGGCTTGTCCCACAGGACCTCCGCCTCCAGAGCCTTCCCTGAAAACTGCGCCAGCCGCCGGTGATCCTCCAGATTGCAGGCGAACTGGTTCCGGTCCTCCTCCGTCATCACCGCCGCGGCATCTGCCGGAAGCGCAAGGCCTCCCAGCTCGCCCAGCACGTACATCTGCTCCAGCAGGCTCCGGTCGCCGTTCAGCAGCCAGGCCTTGTAGTAGGAATCCAGCGCCTCGCCGAAGGCCTCCAGCCGGGCGAAGCAGCTGCCCCGATTGGCCCAGATCAGGCCCACGAAGGCGGAATCCGCCAGCTCGCGGCTGTCCCCGTCCAGGATGCCGTCGTAGATCCGGAGGGCATTGTAATACTGCCCCAGCCGGAAGAGATAGTCGCCTTTGGCCTTCAGCCGGGCGGCCGGAGCGGCCTGCGCCAGCTCCTCCAGCTCCTTCTTCAGGCTGAAAAGCTCCGTCCCGCTGTAGTAATGCAGCTCCTGCAGCAGATACAGCAGCCGCTCTGACAGATTCATCTTCTGCTCCGTCAGCTTCCGCACCCGCTCGCTCAGCCGCTCGTGGCCCAGCTGGTCCAGGAACTCGAACAGCGGCTCGCCGATAAATTCCTCATTGATCAGCAGTACGTTGGTGTAAATAAAATAGCTCAGCTCGGCGCCGTCATAGACGTGCAGCCCCAGCTCCCCCACGTACAGGGGATGGACCGCCTTTTTCTCCTGACACAGTATCAGTCCGCTCATGCTCTGTCTTCCCCCTATGAGATCAGGAAATCCTTACGGATGACCAGGCCGCTGGCCGGGAACAGCTCCCCGAAGCCTCTGTCCTCCACCTGCACCCTGACCTGATTTTCCGAAAGGAAGAACAGGTCCAGACGGATCCGGGTGGTCTTGTTGGGCCGCGCCGGCAGCTCGTCCAGGGACAGACTGATGGTCTCCACCCGCTGATTGGAGAAGGAGGTGACCAGCAGCTCCAGCGCGTGGACGTCGTCCAGGATGAACTCCGCGCCGGAGCGGGCCTCGTACCAGTTGCTGCCCGCCGAAGCCAGCAGCAGCTGCTGGTTCTTGCCGTCGCGGATGGCGTACAGGCTGATGCTGGAGGTCAGTCTTCCCTCGCACATCAGCAGGAAGGGGAAGTTCTCGCCCTTACGGCAGCCGTCCAGAGCCGCCAGCGCCGCGCCGTCCGCGAACAGATGCTGCCCGCCGAAGACCTTGCGCTTATTGCAGAGCTTCTTTACGAATTCCGGGGCCCACTCCACGGAGCTGAAGCCTTCCCCGGTCAGGAACACCGAGGAGACCAGCTTCCGCTGCAGCATCCGATCCGCCGCCGCGGACAGGATCCGGTCCGCCATGCGTTCTCCCATGGTGGTCTCCAGCAGATCCAGATCGAAGCCCTCGTCCAGGGGCTGCCGGTAGGTCTCCATCACCTGAGGCTTCCTGCCCCGGATGACCTTCATCTCGAAATAATCCAGCCCGGCGTCGGTGAGGTCGAAGGCCACCACCTGATTGGGCCAGAGCTCCCGGGGCTGAGCGGCCACGTAATAGCCGAAGCATTCCGTATGGCTGAGGAACCGCACCCGCTCCCGGGGCAGCCCCGCCAGGCGGCAAGCCTCCTCCATCCGTTCCAGCAGCTCCGGCTCCAGACGCCGCAGGCTGAAGGACAGCATCTCGATGTCCTCCCCCGGGTACATTTGCCGGGGCAGAGCCAGCAGCTCACCGATAAATGCCGCCATCAGCTCCACCGCGCTGAAGGTCCGTCCCACCAGCGTGGCGCTGCCGTCCCGGGTAAGGAGCATGACCAGCTTGTCCACCATGGTGCCCTGTCCCATCAGAGCGCGCTGATAGGCCTCCGTGCCGATCAGCCAGGCGTCCTCCTCCTTGAGCCGGCACATGGCTGTAGGGATCAGACCGCCGGATTGGGTGCCCTCCGGCAGCAGCGCTTCCGCTTTCCCTTCCGGGGTGATGATACTGATCTGACTGAAGGAATCACAAAGATCGATCCCCAGGATCAAGCCCATGCTGTCTCTCCTTTCTCTGCTCTCCGCGGCTTAGGATCTGCCGGGCAAATACGCCCTTCGCCCCTGCGGTCATCGGCAGTCAAAATAATCCTTTAAGACCACGTCCTCCCGGCCGAAGTCCACAACGGCCTCCTGCCAGTCGGCGTTTTCGTTCCGTTCCGCTGCCCTGAGGATCCGGTTCAGATGCCGGAAGCGGCCTCCGCCGGCCTCCGTTTCCTCCTGCGGCAGCGTCAGTCTCTGCCGGTCCACCGTCTCCCAGGCGCCGTCCTTAAGTACCCGGATCTCCGCCTCCAGCGTCTCGTCCGCGAAAAGCAGCACCGGCTTTACGTAATGTCCCCGGTACATCTGCGGCATTTCCGCGAAGCTCAGGGGCTTGTCCTTCTCCCGGGGCAGTACCCTAAAGCCGATCTCCGTCGTCAGCTCGCTGTCGCCCCGGTATTCGATCAGGGTCTTGTCCGTCAGCTCCGCCGGCAGCGGGAAGAAGCGGGCGAACTGCTTTTCAAAGCCGAACAGCAGTCCCCGGTTGTACACGTTGGTGAGGAGCTTTTCCGCCATCATCTGCCGGCTCTCCTCCAGCTCGGAAGCACCGGACCAGCTTTTCAGCAAAGCCAGCTGACAGACGCAGGGCAGCAGCTCGGGCTTCCGTTCCGCCCTGGCCCACTCCAGGACCAGCTGTTCCAGCCGCTCCGTAAAGCGTTCCTCGCCCCGGAAATAACGGTCGCACTGCACAGTGATGTAGGCATGCAGCACCAGGCGGTCCGGCCGGTCCGTTTCCCGCAGATACAGCTCCGCGGTCTCCTCCAGGCCCTCCCGGTTCTCGGTGAACAGCAGCTGGGTCAGCAGCCGCTCCGGCAGCTCCCTGGTCAGGGCCTGTCCGGCGACAGCCGTATTTAACAGCGTCCGCATATCCTCCGTCCCGCCGTTAAAGTAGGCGCAGAGGTAGGTCAGGGTCACGCTGTTCATGCTGCCCCGGCGGTACAGGGAAAGTGCCAGCGAGAACAGCTCCTGATTGTAGGCGTAGGCGATCGCCTTGATCTGCCTGCGCAGCAGCTCCAGCAGCAGCTCCGGCGGAAAATCCCGGCTGCCGAAATCATGCAGCAGCTGCACGGCGTCTCCGTCCTCCTCCCGGAGGATGAAGCATTCCGCCAGCTTTCTTCCGCTGTCCCGATCCAGCTCGGGGCTGTCCTTCAGGGCCCTCAGCAACGGCAGCACCTCCGCGCTCCGCCCGGCGGAATCCTCCACCAGCGTGATCTGCAGCTTCTTCCGGCATTCGGGAGACAGAGCCTCCCATTCCAGCAGCTTTGCCGCCGCCTCGGGGCTCAGGCTCCCCGGCGTCTCCAGACAGCAGGAAAGCCGGTCCAGACGGAAGGGCAGTGCCTCCGGCGCCAGCCGGGAGCAGGCCTCCAGCAGCGTTTCCGCCTGCTGCATCAGGGGTCTGCGGGTCATCGGGGTCACCGTATAGCGGTTGCCCTTTTCATCCAGAAACACCGCTCTGGCTCCGGTGGCATACACCGGCACCAGGGCCTCCTGCACCTCCACGGGATAGCGGAAGACCTCCTCCAGCGCCCCGTAGCAGAGCCACACCTCCCGGATCCCGGGATGCTCGAAATGCAGCTCCTCGGTATACAGCAGCGGCGTCAGCAGATCCGCCGTCTTTTCCTCCAGCACCTCGGGGATGAACATGTGCCGGTACAGCACCGCCAGACGGCTGTTCTTCCGGCCCTGCAGCAGCGCCTTCAGGGCGTAGGTCTGCATTTGCCGGGCGTACATCTCCTCCACCCGTCCACGGCACTCCGGCCGCTCCAGGATGTAGCGGTACAGCTTCTCCCGGGCCTTTTCCTTCCGGGGGCTGTTATAGCTGAAATACAGCAGCACCAGCTCGGGGATCGCCTCGCCGCTCTCCTCGGGCATGGTCTCCAGATACGCCTCGTACAGCTCCGGCAGCCGCAGATCCGCCTTGATCCCCTGGAGATACCAGGAATAGTCCTCGGGTCTGGCTTCCCCTCTTCTGAGGAGCAGCGCCACGATCCCGGCCAGCAGCTCCTCCTTGGGGAAGCGCTCGTACAGGGTCTTCAGGGCCTGCAGATACCGCCCGTCGGCCTCCCGGGAAGCTGCCACCAGCGCGCCGAAGCGTCTGGCCGCCGCCTCGTTCCAGTAATCGTATCGGGTGCCGTACAGCAGGATATACCGCTCGAAGCTGCCCAGCCCGGTCAGCATTTCCGGGTACCGGTTGAACAGCGCGGCGGCCTCGGCCTTCAGCAGCAGGGTCAGCTTTCCCTGCGCGTGCAGCTCCTTCAGTCTGACCAGCCGCCGATCCGGCTGATCCATCCATTCCGTATCCGCTCTGAAGAGCAGGGGCAGCACCTCCGGCACGTTCCACTCCTCTTCCTTCATCCGGCTGAGCATCCTGAGAAAGCCGTCGGACAGACGGCCCCGGTCCAGGGATTCCTCCAGATACAGGAACCAGAGGTAGGCGACGGTATCCTCACTGCGTCCCCGCTGGATCTCGGCTCTGACGCCGTCCAGCAGCTGCTTCAGGTCCTCTCTCCTGCCCAGCTCCCGGAAGATCTCGCCCTTTAGGAGCTTGCCGCGGGCATCTGGCTTTTTATAGCCGTCGCAGCTGTCCAGCAGGCTGAGCACCCGGGTGCCTCTTTCTCTCTGCCCGGGCTTCCCGTTGTACAGGAAGGCCATTTCCCGGCCCAGCTGCAGGAAGGCGCGCTGATAGGCGGTCTCCATCCGCACCGACGCGACCTGCTTTTCCTTCTTCCAGACCGTGACCGCCACGGTCACGCAGCCCCGTCCCGAGGACAGGGTCACCGAGCCGCTGTTCTTCCCCCGGTGCAGGGCCTTTTCCTCGAACAGCAGCGGGATGGCGCAGCAATCCTCCTGAAAATCCCGGCTGGTCCAGACCTCCTTGCCGCATCTCAGGAAATCGCCCGCGCAGCTCACGCTCAGTCGGCAGTAGCCCCAGCCCTTCTTCCGGACCTCCAGCACGCCCGCCTTCTCTCCGGCGGAATAATCGTAGCTCAGCGCGCCCGGATCCAGACTGAGGGCCACGGCCTCCTTGGCCCCCGCCGCCACCAGGAATTCCTCCAGGCCCAGGCGGTGATCCGGCGACTGTCTCAGGCAGCGGTACAGACTGCGCAGAGAGGCCTCCTGCATCATCGGCAGCTTCAGGAAGCTCTCGGATTCAAACAGCCGCAGCACCAGCTCCGGCTGCTCCCGGGCCAGAAGCCCCAGCGCCTCAAAGCTCTCCGGCAGCTCCTCCTGGAGCAGCACCGGCAAACGCAGATGGAAGGCATAGGGCAGCTCCACGTCGCCCCCGTTGGTGACCAGCACGAAGCGCCCCGTGAGCTCCTCGGCCTGGGTGCACAGGTCGCCCCGCACGATATAGTCCAGATCGTAGCTCGTGCCGCCGCAGGAATTTTCCGGGATCTCGATCCGCTCGTCATCGGCGTAGGCCAGTCCCCGGAAGGGCACCTGTCCCGCGCTTTCGATATGGATGGTCCCCCGGAAACACTGTCCCACCAGAACCGTCTCTTCGATCTTTTCCTCTGCCAGCAAAATCTGGGGCTTTCTGTTCTCGAAAACACCCTTAGCCAGTCCCGTAATCTTGCGTCTCACGAAAGCGCCGTCCTTCCTGCTTTCTCACATGCCAAAAGGCCCTTTTGGGGCTCTTTCGGGGTTTAATAGATGTATTTTACACCAAACTCCGCAAAAACTCCAGTTGTTTTTTGATGTCTTTTTCGTAGCCGTTGTCCCCCGGCTCGAAGAAACGGGTCCCCAGGAGCTCGTCCGGCAGATACTGCTGCTCCACGTAGTGGCCGGGGAAATCGTGCGGGTATTTGTAGCCGATGCTGCGGCCCAGCTCCGTGGCCATGCCCTCCACGGGAGCGTTCTGCAGATGCGCCGGCACCCGGGCGCAGTTCACCTCCTGCACCGCCTTCAGCGCCGCGTTGATGGCCATGTAGGCGGCGTTGCTCTTGGGCGCGGTGGCCACGTAGACGGCCGCCTCCGCCAAAGGGATCCTGCCCTCCGGCATCCCGACCC
>JAZLJI010000075.1:0-34125 GCA_045617825.1 Lachnospiraceae bacterium | reverse complement strand
CAAACAGCGCCTCGAATTCCGGCGTTCTGTGGCAGATCTCATAATGGAGCAGGGCATCCTTCACCGGCTGTTCCACCATGACCGGACCGGGACAAAGCAAAATGGTTTTACTCATAAACAGACCTCGTTAGCATCAGACTTTAGACGTTGAAGATACTGCCGCCGATGAATTCCTTGATCAGGGAATTCTGTGGCACGTTGGCGGAATCGGCCGCCAGGAAATAATCGAAGAACCGCAGCAGGCGCTTCGCCTCGGCGGCATAGGCGGAATCCTCCGGGATGCCGAACAGCAGCTGCTCCGCGTAGGATTTCAGCACGGAAAATTCATAGGGCATGGAGGAATTGAACACCGCGTCCGCGCTCTCCTGATAGGGGAAGATGTTCTGCGTCTCGCCCCGTCTCACGGAGGCCCAGCGGGCCAGCGTATCCTCGGCGGAGGCGCCCCGGGTCCGGGCATCCCGTACCATGCGGCGGATCAGCCGTCCGTCAGAGGTGGGGATCCGGTTGTGGGCGTCGATATTGACCGAGGTCAGGGCGGAAACGTAGATCTTGAACTTGCTTTCCGCGGGGATCCGGTAGCTCATGGCCTCGTTCAGGCAGTGGATGCCTTCGATGACCAGCACGTCGCCGGCCTTTAACCGCAGCGTATTGCCCCGATACTCCTGCTTGCCCTCCTTGAAGTTGTAGGTGGGCATGGCCACCTCCTCTCCGGCCAGCAGCGCCAGCATGTCCCGGTTGAATTTTTCGATATCCACGCAGCCCAGGGCCTCGAAATCCATCTCGCCGTTCTCGTCCAGGGGCGTGTCCTTATGGTCCACAAAATAGTTGTCCACCTCGATGGGCTGGGGCTTCAGACCCAGGCCCCGCAGCTGAACGCTGAGCCGGTGGGAGAAGCTGGTCTTTCCCGAGGAGGAGGGACCGGCGATCATCACGCATTTGATCTGCGGCTGAGCGGCGATGCGGGTAGCGATGGCGGCAACGTCCTTCTCCTGTCTGGCCTCGCACATCAGGATCAGGTCCGCGATCTCGCCCCGGGAGATCGTCCGGTTGAGCTTGCCGACGGTGTCGATCTCCATCTCCTCGCACCAGTCCGAGGTGGCCTGGAGCGTATCGAAGATCTTCTTCTGGGGCTTGAACTCCGCCACCTTACCGGGATCGGAGGAAAGGGGCAGCAGCAGGGCCAGACCGGCCTCATAGGGGACCAGATCAAAGGCCTTCAGATACCCGGAGGAGGGCAGCATGCAGCCGTAGAAGTAATCCCGGTAGGTGCCCAGCGAATACACGTTGACCGTCGAGCTGCGGCGGAAACGGAACAGACAGTCCTTGTCCTCCTGTCCCAGCTCCCGGAACAGTCTGCGGGCCTTGTCGGTCGGCATTTTTTCCTTGGTAAAAGGCAGATCGGCCGCCGCCAGCTCCCGCATCTTCGCTTTGACGCTCTCGGCAAAGGCAGCATTTACCGCCGCCTTATCCGGGATCTCCGCGTAATAGCCGTTGATCAGGGAGAATTTCACCAGAGGACGGTACTTGGGCTTTCCCGGGTACAGGGCGTCCAGGGCCGCCGCCAGCAGCATCAGCGCCGAGCGCTCATAGGCCAGCATGCCCTCCCGCTCCGCCAGGGTGATGAACTGCAGGGTCTCATCCTCCGCGGCCGCCTTATTCAGCTCCGTCAGCTTGGCGCCCCGTCTGACCAGGACGATGGTCTGCGGATAATCCTTTTGGACCATTGCCGCGAGCTCGCGGTAGCTGGTGCCCTCGGGGACCGTAAGCGTTCCTTTTTCGTAAGTGATCTTGATCATGATATACCTCTTTTAAACCGCGGGAAATCGGTCAGAAGCTGTGGCCGTGGCCGGAGTGAGAGCTGCCGGAGGAGGAATGATGGCTGCTGGAGCCGCCGCCCCCGCCGCCGGTGCGGGAGGAGGCAGGCGGATCATAGACCCTGTCCTCCGTGGCATAGAGGAAATTGTCGGAGGAAGAATTTACCGTGAAGCTGTCCCGCTGCAGATAGCGGTCGGCGCTGTAGGCCTTCTTCACCGTCTTCATGCCGGACTTGGCTGAGCCGGTCTTGACCCCCGCCGTGATGGCGGCAATGATCGAGGCGATGACGCCCTGGCCGAACCAGGCGGAGGCGGAATGCGGCGCCCGGCCGGTCTTCATGGTGGTGCCCAGATTCTTCACCAGCGTCGTTCCGGCGCCGCCGAAATCGTTCGCGTAGCATTTGTCCTGAGCGACATCCACCAGCAGGCGGTAGTTGTCGTCCTTCTCGACGACCTCGTAGGGCGCGCCCTCGGTATACAGCGCGACACCGCCGGTGGCCGTATCGAACAGGGCCAGGACCCCGTCGAAGGAGGAGTGATAGCCGTAGCCCAGATAGCGGTAGAAGCCCTCGGCGTAATCCCAAATACTCATCCCGGCAGGCACCCGGTCATATACCAGCACCAGGTCGCAGTCGTACTGCTCGGAGAAGGCCTCCGCCTTTTCCTCCAGTTCCCGGGCCTTATCGCTGTCCAGCACGCTGGCCTCGTCCACCAGCCGGGAAGCCCGGTCGTCTCTGAAGCGGGTGAAGCTCTCCTGCTCCTTCAGGGTCGGGTACCAATCCGGCGGGGCGATCACGCCGTAGCTGCACAGCTCCGCCGCCTGCTGTACCCAGTTCAGGATACCGTCGGCGTATCTGCCTGCGTGCATATACTCGTACAGGACTTCGTCCATCAGCTGCGTCGAGGCCGTATTGTCATTGAGCGGCTCGATCCGGCCGGTGGCCGTGGTCCAGTAACCTCTGTCATAGGGATCCATGCAGACGAACAGCAGGATGCCGTCCCGGGTATCGCCGAAGCCGTAGCCCAGATAATCGTAGAAATCGTCGGCATAGCCCATATGGCCCAGACCGTAGTCACTGTCGTCCGTGACCACGACGATATCCGCCTCTGCCTGCGAGGACAGGCTGCCGATCAGCCAGCTCAGCTGAGCTTCCTCGCTGTCCGTGAGGATGTCCGCCCGGTCCACGACCCGCGGCGCGTCGGCATCCGTAAAGAACTTGAAGTTCTGCCGTTCCTCCGCGCTGGGATACCAGTCCGGCAGCTGCGTTTCATACGCGCTCCCGTAGGGCTCGTTCCCGTAAGGATTGCCGTAAGGGCTGCCGTAGGAATTGCCGTAAGGGCTGCCGTAGGGTGCGCCCGCAAGCGGCATCCCCTGGGCCGAGGTCTGCGCGCTCAGCCCCAAAAGGGCCGCCAGCAGAAGAAGGCACCAGCTCATGATCCGATGTTTTTTCATGTCGACCCTCCTTCTTACCTGAGCACCAGGAACCACAGCGCGGCAAATATCCCCAGCGCCACCGGCAGGAAGCTCTTCCAGAAATACGCCCGCTTCACGCTCTTGTCCGTGGGCAGCTCGCCCACCACCTGGCCGGTCTGGCCGTTGACGCCGAAGCTGTATTCCTTATCGTTGTATTTGACGGAGAAAATGTAGGCCGGCAGCAGCACGTAGCGGGCGCTGCTGTGGGACAGATCGAAGTGACCGTCGGAGGCGGTCACGACGTAGCCCATGGAGGTGCTGCTTCTGGCCACGCTCATGGCGCTGTTCTGCATCCGCTCGTCGGCCCGCTCCTTGACCTCCCTGGCGTCCAGATCGAAGCGGTCCGCCAGATACCCGGCCAGATAGGAGGGGTCAAAGCCCACGATCTTGCTGAAGTCGTAGGGCTCCAGCGAATCCATCAGGGCATCGTCCATCTTCCGGCTGGCATCCACCGGCATGTTTTCAAAGCGCATGCTGACGTTTCTGTCCAGCTGGAAGAAGCGGTGCTCCGTCACCCGGTAGTCGCCCTGCCGGTGTGAGCTGGAGACGGAGGCTTCCATGGAAATGTCGCCGTTCACGTCCGTGTTATAGATCCAGAAGGGCACGTAGATGCCCTGGACCTTGCCGATACTGCTGTCGGACAGGAAATTCTTCGGCAGCAGCTTTTTGTCCTTGTAGAAGCTTCTCACGGTCTCCGCCAGCTTGTCCGGCGTGATGGAGAAGGGAATGATGCCGTCCGGCACCAGACTGCCGCTGACCTTATCCGACAGCACGATATTGTTGCCGCAGTAGGGGCAGGTCAGGGCGACGTTCTCCGGGTCGCAGATGATCTCCGCGCCGCAGGAACGGCAAATGTACACGTTCAGCTTTTCCAGAGACTCCTTGGCCTCCTGGAAATCCATCTGCGACACGCTCTGTCCGTCGGTCTTCGCTTCCGTCTCGGAGACCTCAAAGCGGGAATCGCAGTAATCGCAGATCAGCATCCCGGCCTTAGGATCAAAGCGCAGCGGCGCCCCGCAGTTGGGACACTTTTTTTCCTTTACAAAACTTTCAGCCATAGTCACTCCTTAAAAGTCCAGCTGTTCCAGACGCAGCAGCGCCGCGATGTAGATCTTCAGCGCCTCCAGCAGCTCCTCCAGGGAAGCGCCCTCTTCTCCGCCGTGGATGTAGCCCACGAAGGAAGGCTTCTTCCGCTCGGGATGCTCCGGCCCGAAGGCCACTGCGTTGGGGAAATCCTTGGCATAGGTGCCGCCGCCGATGGAAAAGGCCTGCGCCGTCCGCTCGCCGGTGATCTCCCGGTAGGCCTCCATGCAGGCGGTCAGCTCCGGCGAAGCCGGATCCCGCCAGAAGGGCTTCTGGGCCTCCACGTCCTTCACCAGGACCGCGCCGGCGCCGGCGGTCAGCAGCTGCGCCGTCAGGGTATCCGCGTCGGTATTGGTCGGATAGCGGATATCGATGGTTTGGCAGATGGTGTCCTCCTCCTGCCAGATCCGGCAGGCCTCCGCCGTCAGCGGATCGAAGCGGCCGTCATCGGCCGCGATATCGGCGGCACTGCCGTCCGAGGCCTGATGGATCTTCTGCAGGAAGCGGAAATAGGCCGTTTCCTTGCGGCTGCCCAGCTCCCGCTCCAGAATATACTCGATCAGCTTGCCGATGGCATTTACCGTGCCCTCAGGCACAGAGGCGTGACCTCCGATGCCGACGGCCTTCAGCTGCCAGATGTCCTCCGCGGTCTGCTCTGCCGTGACCCATTCGGTCGAGGTCATGAGCACGGCCTTTTCGGGAGGGACCCGCAGCACCGCGTCGGCCTTCGCCGGGATCACGTTGGCCGCCGTGCCGCCCCGGATGGCGATGACGTTTCCCTGCTGCAGATGGCGGGAACGCAGGACCGCGTGATAAACACCCTTCTCGCCGTTGATCAGCGGAAAATCCGCGTCAGGGCTGAAGGCAAAGAGCGGCGCCGGATAATGCGCCAGATAGTATTCCACGTCCTTCATCCCGGTCTCCTCGTTGGCGCCGAACAGCGCCCGGACCGGGTAACGCAGCGGGATCCCTCTGTCCTGCAGATATTTCAGGGCATACAGGGTCAGCACGGCGGGGCCCTTGTCGTCCATCACGCCCCGTCCCAGCAGATACCCCTCCTGCTCCCGAAGGATAAAGGGATCCGCCTTCCAGCCCTCCTCGGCGGGCACCACGTCCACGTGGGTCACCGCCGCCAGGTACCGGCCGCCGTCGCCGCCGACCTGCGCATAGCCCAGATAATGCTCGCAGTTTTTCGTTTCCAGTCCCAGCTCCCGGGCGATCGCCAGGATCTCCTCCAGGGCCCGGTCAGGGCCGGGTCCGAAGGGCTGAGCATCGCTCCTCCGGGAGGGCTCCTCCACGCTGGGCACTGCCACCATGCGGGCGATGTCCCGCACCAGACGGTCCTTGATTTCCGCTGTATATGCTTCTATATCCTGAAGCCGATCGGTCTCCATACTCCACCTCATTTGTCTGTGAACGCCGGGCGGGGATCTTCCGCCTTCCGGCCGGCGCAGGGCGGATCCTTCTCCGTCCTGTTTTCACGGGATATTTCATCATAGCATTTTCCGGAGAGAATTACAAGAAGCGCGTGTCAATGCGCTGCGATTTCCCCTGCACGGCTCCGCAAATGCCTGCCCGGACAGTGCCCCCGGCGGTATTCCGCGTTATTTCTGCTTCCTCTCCGGGTGCCAGGCCTGCATCAGCAGCGGCATGAACAGGCCGCCCTGGACAGAGCGGGCCATGAACTGCTCATAGGTCCCGGTGACGGTATCGTACCAGTCGGAGAAGGGCACCCGGTTCAGGGTCTCCTCTAAGAAGCGGGCCATGGGGGCGGTAAAGGCGTCCAGCACGCTCCGCCGGCCGCTCATCGCGGCGCACCAGAGGCTCCAGTCGGATTTGGTATAGTCCGCCCGGGAATCCAGCGGCAGACCGTAGGCATTCATCCGCGGCAGATAGGAGTCCAGCTCCTGTTCGTAGAAGCTGTCCGGCAGCAGGCCGAAGCCGAAGAGCTTATCCCAGACCAGATTGTATTTCTGGCTCCAGCCCTGCCCGTCGAAGGTCAGGTAGGTATAGCCCTCCGGGGCCTGGGCGCGCTTCAGCCAGCTGTCCGCCATGGCCTTGGCCTTCGCCATATAAGCGCCGGCCTCCGCCTTCCGTCCCAGCTGCTCCAGGATCCAGGCATAGGCCGCCACGCCCATGAGGGCCTTGGCGGAAAGGTTGATATTATGCGCCAGGTGTCCGGCGAAATCGTCGGTGCAGAGCTGCTCGCCCGGGTCCTCTCCGAAGGTCAGCAGATACCCGCACCAGCGCTCCGTCAGGTCCAGATTCTCCCGGCACAGTGTCAGATCTCCGTCCGCCCGGGCAGCCGCCGCCAGCATCAGGATCATATTGGCCGATTCCTCCACCGGCATCTGTCTTTCCGGCTTGTACAGGTCCTCGCTGTCGGTATACAGATAGAGCGGCGGCAGCGCGCTGCCGGTCTCCTGTCCCTTTACCCGCGCCCTCGAGCCGTAAAACTGCCCCGTCAGCCAGGGATAGCGTCCCGCGTCATGGGGTGCGAAATCATAGTGCCACACCTCCGACCGGGCAAATTTCAGCACCGGCCGCAGCATGCCCCGGACCAGCTCCGGGCAGTATTTCAGGAACAGCGGCACCGACGGATAGGACACGTCCGCCGTGGCGGCGCAGCCGTTGGAATCGTTTTCCTTGGAAATGAACAGGAGCTGCCCCTCGGGGTCCTCCGCCAGCTTGTGCGCGGCCACCGACTGACGGTAGGCGGCGGTAAGGATCTTCGCGTAGGCCTTGCCGCCCAGCGCCTCCGCCTCCTGCAGCAGCTGGCCGTCGAAGGCGGCGCAGCGGGCCAGCAGCTCCTCGCGGCGGGCGTGGAATTCCTCCATGGCCCGGGTCAGGGTCTTGCCCTTTCTGGCGTAATAGGCCGGCAGCAGCCGTCCGAAATAGTTGATCGAGGCGATATCGTCGTAGCCCACCAGCAGCAGCGCCTGCCCCGGCTCCGTGAAGGCGGCCCGGTAGCGCAGCTCCACCGCGTTGTTGTTCGGGGAATCGTCCACGATGCCCTCGGAGGAGGCCAGCATCAGGTAGCCCCAGTCCTGGGTCAGGTGGTCTCCCGCTCCGGAAAGGATATTCTGCCGGTTCTGTCCCATGTAGACGAACCGCAGCTCTCCCCGGCTGAAGGCGCCGCTGCGCATGGCGGGCCGGATCTCCCCGGCCGCGCAGAAGCCCGCGTCAAAGGTCAGGCTCAGCTTCACCTGATGCGCCCTTCTGTCGGTAAAATCCACGGCAAATTCCACGAAGCTCACCGGCGTGGACAGGATATCCAGATCGTCCGGCAGCAGGGGGGAGGTGTATTTGACGGTCAGCGAGACCCCCAGCTCCTCATAGCGGTAGAGGGAGGACAGCGGCGTCACCGTTTCCGATACGAGGGCCATAGGCCGCTTTCCGCCGCGGCCGATAAAGCGCAGCATCCGGCCGTCTATCTCGATCATGCCCTTCAGGTTCTTCTCGGCGCCGGACCAGTGCCGCACCACGTCCGCCGTGGGCAGAACGCCGCAGTCCCAGTAGGAAAAGAAGGGGTCGTGAGTAAAAAGAGGTACCGCAGGCATTCCCGAATAGTTTTTCATCAGATGCTTCTCCTTGTCATTTTATCGAGCTTGTCCCCGCCGCCAGAAAATGCCGCAGGAACTGTTCCAGGCCTTCCGCATCGGTCAGCTCCGAGGCCTCCTTGCGGAGCGCCGCGCCGCCGGTCATTCCGGCGGTATACCAGGCCAGATGCTTCCGCAGCTCCCGGTAGCCGACCCGGTCGCCCTTTTCCTCCACCTCCAGCCGGGCGTGGCGGGCCATCAGCACCGCCATCTCCTCCCGTTCCGGGCGGGGCGGGATCGGCTGGCCCTTCAGCGCGGCGGCGATCTCTCTGAAGAGCCAGGGATTGCCCTGGGCGCCCCGGCCCACCATCACCGCGTCGCAGCCGCTTTCCGTCAGCAGCCGCAGCGCGTCGTCGGCGGAGCATACGTCGCCGTTGCCGATCACCGGCACCGAAACGCTGCGCTTCACCTCCCGGATGATCTGCCAGTCCGCCCTGCCGCTGTAGTATTCGCTGCGGGTACGGCCGTGGACGAAGATCGCCGCGGCCCCCGCCTGCTCCAGCCGGGCGGCCAGCTCCGGAGCGTTCACGTGCTCCTGATCGAAGCCCTTCCGCATCTTGACGGTCAGGGGGCGATGGATCCGTTCCGCCACCGTCTTCACGATCCGGGCGGCCAGCTCCGGGTCCTTCATCAGCGCCGAGCCCTCGCCGTTGTTCACGATCTTCGGCACGGGGCAGCCCATATTGATATCGATAAAGTTGTAGTCGGCCTCCACCCGCTCCGCCATGGCAGCCATGATCTCCGGATCGGAGCCGAAAAGCTGCAGGCCCAGGCAGGTCTCTCCGGGCGCCCGCTTCATCAGCTCCTGCGTGCCGCGGTTGCCGTAATACAAAGCCTTGGCGCTCACCATCTCGGTGACGGCCGCCTCAGCCCCCATCTCCGCGCAGATCAGCCGGAAGGGCAGGTCGGTGACGCCTGCCATGGGAGCCAGGAACAGCCGGGGAGTGCTCATGCCTCCTCCCGGTGCAGGAAGAAGACCCGATAATACCGTTCCAGCTGGCCGAAGAGCTCTTCCTTCTTCCGCTGCAGGGCCCGGATCTGGACCTCCACCTCGATCTCGTCATAGCCCAGGTCGCCCTCGTCCCGCACCACGTTAAGGCGCAGGTTCCCCTCGGGATCGAAGCCCATCAGGAAGGTGGCCCCCACCCGATCCGCGAAGATCACGGTGATGGTCCGCAGCTCCTCCCGGATCTTCTCCGGAAGTCCGGCAAATTCCGGGTTGAAATAGTATTTTTCCTTTTCGGCACTGGCGCCGCAAATGATCTTGTCTTCCATGGCGAATACTCCCTATCCGCTCCCGGAGCAGGGCTCCGACAGAGCGATCACATTTTGTTCAGCATAGCATATTCCGGGCGGATGTGCAAGGTTCAGCCCGTCAAAAAGCCCTTCCGCGTATGCAGGAAAAAAGCCCTTCCGCTCTCCGAAGAAAGTCTCCGAAGAAAGCGAAAGGGCTGTTCATTTGCCGGGCTCAGTGTACCGTGCAGGAACGCTCGGTCTGCGTCCAGGAGACGGCCGTCTCGCCGCCGGTCTCCAGCCGGTACTGACCGCCGCTGCTCATTCCCGACGAAGCGATCCAGCAGCTGCTGTAGGAAGAAGGCAGAGTGAATTTCGCCAGCGTCTTGCCCGCGCCGTCCGTCAGCGTATAGCTTCCCGCGGCAAAGGATCTCCGCTGCATCACAGCGGTACAGACGGACTTACTGTCGGGAAGCTCACAGATCCCGCCGAAGGCCACCACGGTCCCGCCGGTCACCGTCAGACTGCTGCGTTCGTCCACGTCGATGGAGCCCGCCACAGAGCCGGTGGAGGCGCCGCCGCGCACCAGCACGAAGCCGCCGCTCACGGTCATTCCGCCGTTGGAATCGATGGCATCGGTATCGCCCGCCGGCGTGGCGCATTCCAGATACCCGCCGGTCACGTTGACCAAAGGCACAGCCTTTCCGGCCGTCGCGTTGATCCCGTCGTCGCTGGCGTAGACGTAGCTGGAGCCGCCGTTAAAATTCAGCACGTTGGCCTCCAGACCCTCGTAGGACCGCAGGACGTTCAGCGTGGCGCCGTTCTGATCCAGGACACCGTCCGCGTGGATCCCGTCGTCGCCGCTCATGATCTGGACATAGCCGCCGGAAAGGGTGACGAAGCCTTCACCCGTGCCGCCCTTCTCCAGCTCGACGTCGTTATTGCTGTGGATCCCGTCGTCGTCGGCCTTGATCGACAGCCTGCCGTCCAGCACCGTCACGCCGTTTGCCGCCTTGATTCCCTTGGCCGAGACCGTCTCCCGCTGCGGCGTCCCAAGGGTGACGTAGTCACCGAAGATCGCGCCGTCCGTCAGGGACAGGATCATGAAGGCATTCTTCTCGGGATTGAGGCTGCCGCCGTCGGAGCGTTCGCTGTAGTCCTTTGCGGGCTCCGCCGCGTCCTTCGGCACCACATAGTACCGCACGTTGGCATAGCCGGAGGGGACCTCCAGCCGCAGAGCGTAGTAGGTCGTCCGGCCGCTGTAGCAGTTCAGGGCATACACGGCCTCCGCCCACACACCCTCTTCCTCACTGTCCTGATAGAAGCAGGCAAAGTAGCGGCTGCCCTCCCGGTAAAGGGAAGGAGGCAGGATCAGATAGCGCTCCTTCAGCTCATTGCCGCTCTCGGCTTCGGTGTAGGGCGAGTAGCTGCCCGTATAAATATTCAGGTTCACGTCGCTGTGGTTCAGCGTCACGTCATAGGCCGCGTCCACACCGTCCCGGGCCGCATAGATATCCACGGTCCCGCCGGCAAAGGTCACGGTCCCCCGCTGCTTCCCCTTGGCGGACACGTCGCTGTGCTCGGTCTTGATCCCGTCACCGCCGACGGCGATCAGCGTCAGCTCGCCGGAGGAGATCTCCACGCTGTCGTTGCCCTTGAGGGCATGATGCGCCGCGACCACCTTCAGAGCCAGCTTCTTGACGGTCAGATCCTTGGTGCAGTGGATCCCGTTGCGGTAGGAGCTCTCCACCAAAAGGGCACCGCTGCCGGTAATGGTCATGTCGCACCGGGCATAGATGGCTCCGTTTTCGCCCGCCTCATCGGCGTCGTCCTTCAGGGGCCTGCTGTCCGTAATCACGTTATAGGTTTTTTTCTCCGCGCTGATGCTCAGGCGGGAAGCCGATCTGCCGTAAATGGGGCTGCCGCTGCTGCAGCCGATCGATACGCCACAGAGGCAAAGCTCTACCTTCTCTTCTCCGGCGTCGATCACCAGCTGACCGTCCTCCAGGACTCCGCTCAGACTGTAGACCCCGCCCTTGGTGAAGGTATACACGGAGCCCTCCCGGGTGAAGCCGCCCGGTGAGGAGGAGCTGACGGTAAATTCACCGTCGATCGTCTTTTTCAGACTGTCCACGTCCGTGGGATGCAGCACCGCCTGCTCCGCCATGCCGCTGTCGCCGCTGCCGGCTTCCTGGTTTTCACCGGGACCGCCGGGTCTGTCGGGACCGCCGGGTCTGTCGGGGCCGCCGGGTCTGCCGGGGCCTCCGGGACCGCCCGGACCGCCGGGATCGTCCCGGCTGCCGGTGGACTCCGCCTGACTTTCACCGGTGGGCTGCGTGCCGTTCTGACTGCCGCAGCCTGCCAGTCCCAGTATCAGACATAGGCACAAAAGGCCTGCCAATTTCCGCATGTCTTTACCTCTGTTACATATTGTCCTGAGTCTCGGCCGGGCCGACGGCCACCTTCAGGTTGCCGTTCAGGCTGCGGAGCTCATCCAGCATGGCCTTGGGAAGCTCATCGCTCATGTCCAGCTCGTATTCCAGCTCATACAGGGTCCCCATCCCGCAGCTCTTCACCCGTACCAGGGCAAAGTCCTTGGTGTACTTCTTCAGGATCCCGTCAAATACGCCTTCGTAATCCATATTTTCCGGTACGGTGACCTTCAGGCTCTTCATGCATTCCCGGCCGCCCAGCTTCATCGCCGACAGGGCCAGCAGCACCACGGCGATCACCGCGAAGAACAGCAGGGCCAGCACCAGATACCCCTGACCGCAGGCCACGCCCAAGGCGCAGGCCAGGAAGATCAGCGCGATATCCCGGGCGGAGCCGCGGATGGAACGGAAACGTACCAGAGCGAAGGTGCCGCCTACGGCCAGGCCCATGCCCAGGTTATCGTTGACCAGCATGATCATCAGCATGACCACAGCGGGCAGGATCGCCAAAGCCAGCGCGATGCTCCGGGTGAAGCGGTTTTTGAACCGGGCCAGGAGCATGCAGCCGAGGCCCAGCAGCAGCGCCGTGCCTAAGCACATAAAGAACTGAGAAGTGGTCATTGCCCCCTTGGAAATAATCGAATCGATCATGTCTGCCTCCTTTATTCGTTTGCCGCCGCTGTCTGCGGCCGGCTGATTTCCCGATCTTCAGTGAACGAAAGGCTTTCTCCCAGAACGTCTCTGCGGAAGGCCGCCCCGTATTTGGAGAAGCTGATCCTGCGGATCCCCTCCTGCTCCAGGAACCGTACCAGCCACAGCGGGAAGCTGTACTGGCTCTTCAGCTCCAGCAGCACCGCCTCCTCCGGAAGGAGCGGCACGCCGTCATCGCCCAGACGCAGGTCAAGGTCGTTCCAGCGGTAGCGGATCTCCCTGTCGAAGGTGAGCCGCAGCTCCGGCTCGCCGGGCTTTTCCCGGAAGGCCTCCCGCTCGTAGCCGATGTAGATCCGGGGCCCGGGCCTGTACTCCGCCAGAAAAGCGTCGATCTCCCGATGGATCTGCCCCTTTTCCGCAGGGGGCTTCCCCTCCAGGTACCGGATCGCCTCCTCCGCGGGCAGTGTCACCCGCCGCTTCAGCACCCGGCCGTCCAGCTTTTTCTTCAGTTCCATAAACACCGGATCCCGGTCTCCCGGCACTCCGTAGCTGCGCAGCCGCAGCTTCTGCTTGAAATAGGGCTTGTCCAACGAGTTCCGGATCAGGAAGTGATCCTCCGTGTCGTAGTAGACGTTGGCCACCCGGTAGCGGTGGTATCGGTCCGGCTCCAGCCGCTCCGCGGCCAGCGCGCCCAGCCGCTCCGCCTGCTCCCGGCTCAGCAAGTATTTCCATTCCACCCGGCTGAAGGATGTTTGTATGGCGTCCATAGACGGCTCCTTTGTTTTCCTTTTGGGCTGATGATACACGGTATCTGTGAGGATCCTGTGAACATCCCGTTAAAGAATTCCGAAATAGCACATTAAAAGGAGTATAACAGCTTTATTCGGATTTTTCAAGCTTTGCCCGCATGGAAATCGCCCGCGGAGTGGGAAGCTCCCGAAATTCCACCACGTAGGCGTTCCGCTTCCGGTCGATCTCCCGGATGATGCCCTCGCCGATGATGGGATGCCGCACTCTGGTCCCCACGGCAAATTCAGGCTCCTCTCCCGCTCCCAGGCTGCGGTCCACCACCGCGGCGTACTGACGGCTGTCCTCGATCAGCTCCTTCCGGGGCACCGCGTCATACTGCAGCAGGCCCGGCTCCACGTCCAGCAGGAAGCGGGACAGATACCGGGGCGCGCCGGTGTAATCCCGGCCCTCCACTGCCGAGAGGAACAGGCCCTGCTGCGCCCGGGTCATGGCCACGAAGGCCAGCCGCCGCTCCTCCTCCATCGCCTCGGGCGTCGCCGTGCGCTTGGCGGGAAAAACGCCCTCGTTCATCCCCAGCAGAAAAACGAAGGGGAACTCCAGCCCCTTGGCGGCATGCACCGTCATCAGCTTCAGCCGGTCCTCGGCGTCCGGGGCATCCGCCTCGGAAAACAGCGCCGCGTGGGTCAGGAAATCCCGCAGGTCCCCCTCCTCCCCGCAGCTCAGCTCGTACTGGAGGATGTTCTGCTTCAGCTCCGCCAGATTGTCCAGCCGCTCCTGGCTGCCCTCGGTCCGCAGCATGGTCTCGTAGCCGCTGTCCTTCATCAGCTCCTGGAACAGCCGGGAAATGGGCGTCCGCTCCGCCATTTCCCCGAAGCGCTCCACCAACGCGATCAGCTCGCCCGCCCCGGTGCTCTTGAACAGCTCCTCCTCCCGGCTCTCCAGCAGGCACTGCCAGAGGGCTTTGCCCTCCCGCTGGGCCTTTTCCTCCAGGAAGCTCATCCGCTTCATCCCGATGTTCCGCTTGGGGACGTTGATCACCCGCCGCAGGGACAGGTCGTCCCGGCAGGCGATCAGGCGCAGGTAGGCCAGGGCGTCCTTCACCTCCGCCCGCTGATAGAAACCCAGACCGCTGTAGAGGCAGTAGGGCAGCTGCCGCTTCATCAGCTCCTCCTCGATGCTCCGGGACAGATAATGCGCCCGGTACAGCACCGCGATATCCCCGAGCCGGCAGCCCTGAGCCTGCAGCTCTTCGATCCGGTCTGCGATCCACAGGGCCTCCTTCGCGGTATCCGCGCCGATATAGGCCCTCACCCCCTGCCCGCTGCCCTGATGGCTCCTCAGAGCCTTGGGGAAGCGGTTCCGGTTCTTGGCGATCAGGGAATTCACCGTATCCAGGATCTCCGGGGTGGAGCGGTAATTGTCCTCCATCACCACGGTCCTCGTCCCGGGATGCTCCCCCGGGAAATCCAGCAGGAACTTCACGTTGGCGCCCCGCCAGGTATAGATGGTCTGGTCCGGGTCGCCCACGATGAACAGGTTCTTATGATACGCGGACAGCACCTCCATCAGCTTCACCTGCGGCGGGTCGATGTCCTGAAATTCGTCGATCATGATATATTCCAGCCGTTCCTGCCATTTGCGGGCGATCTCCGGGTGGCTCTCGAAAATATGCAGCACGAAGGCGATCAGGTCGTTGTAATCCAGGCCGAAGCACTTCTTCTGCTGGTACAGGTAGCCGTAAAACAGGATATCCCTCAGCTCGACAGCCTCCTCATAGCAGTGCTGCAGCTCCTCTAAGGACAGGTCAGTCAGCTTCAGATAATAGCCCGGCTCCGTCAGGTTCTTCCGGATCTCGAACATGTCCCGGGCGTCCTTGTAGCTCATGTCCTTCAGGCTCAGGCCCCGCTCCCGGTAAATGATGCTCAAAAGCCCGTCGATGTCTCCGTTGTCCAGCACCAGGAAGCTCTTGGGGTAGGCCACCGCGTAGGCCTCCTCCTGCAGGATCGTCACGCAGAAGCCGTGGAAGGTATTGATATGCCCGGTGTCCCGGTCCCCCAGCAGATTATGGACGCGCCGGCGCATCTCTCCCGCCGCTTTATTGGTAAAGGTGACGCAGAGGATATTGTCCGGCAGGATCCCCATCTCCTCCACCAGATAGGCAAAGCGGGCCGTCAGCGCCCGGGTCTTGCCGGAGCCGGCGCCCGCGATCACCCGGACGTAGCCCTCCGTGGTGGTGACGGCCTCGTACTGTTCAAGATTCAGGCCCTCCAGATATGACTTCATGCCTCTTCCTCCCATCGAAAATCTGTTCGATTTTCAATATATACGAAAAAAGGCCTTCTGTCAAGAAGGCCTTTCCGGGAAGCCGGTCAAAGCTCGCACACTTTACCGGGATTCAGGATATTGTTCGGGTCAAAGGCTGCCTTGATGCGGCGCATCAGGGCGATCTGCTCCTCTCCGACCTGCTTCAGCAGGTACGCCTTCTTCGCGTACCCGATGCCGTGCTCGCCCGAGACCATGCCGCTCAGCTCGGCGGCCTTCCCGTACATCTCCCCGAAGCATTCGGCAAGCACCTGCTTCCAGGCGTCTTCACCGAGCGCGTCGCGGCAGATGTAGATGTGCAGATTGCCGTCGCCCGCGTGGCCGAAGGAGGGAATGCGGACGTGCTTACGTTCCGCGAGCTCGTGGGTGAATTTGATGAACTCATCGACCCTGCTGCGCGGCACGACGACGTCGCATTCGTCCATCTCCGTCGTGGAGGCCTTGATGGCTTCCAGAAACGCGCCGCGCGCCGACCAGACGGACTTCTTGCGCTCCTCCGTGTCGACGATATAGGCGTCGAGCGCCCCCCGCGCCAGGCAGAGCTCCGCGACCGTTTCCACGGCGGCGTCCACCTCGGCCGCCGAATTCCCGTCGAAGGTCAGCAGGATATACGCGTCGTTCTTCGTATCGGGGAAGCGTTTGCCGAGATAGCTCTCGGCGAAAAGGATGGTCTCCCGCGACATATACTCGATGGCCGTCGGGATGATCTTGGAGCGGATGATATACGGCACCGTCTCAATGGCGGCGGTACGGTTCTCGAAGGGCACCAGCAGGCTGACCGATACCTTCGGCAGCGGGACCAGCCTCAGCGTCGCCTCCGTGATGACGGCGAGGGTCCCCTCCGAGCCGATGAGCAGGTCCTTGATCGAATACCCGGAGCTGTTCTTGGCCACCTTCCCGCCGAGCCGCAGCACGGTACCGTCCGGCAGCACTGCCGTGAGGGCGCGGACGTAATCCCGCGTCACGCCGTATTTGACGGCCCGCATCCCGCCGGCGTTGGTGGAGATATTGCCGCCGATGGTCGCCGACTTTTCGCCCGGATCCGGCGGGTAGAGATAATCGTGAGCCTCGGCAAACGCCGCGAGCTCCATGAGCAGCACGCCCGGCTGGACGGTGACGGTGAGATTGTCCTCGTCCAGCTCCAGTATTTTGTTCATGCGCGTCGTTTCGAGCATCACGCCGCCCTCGACGCAGACTGCCGCCCCGACAAGTCCCGTACCGCTGCCGCGTACCGTGACGGGGATGCGTCTCTCGTGGCAATGCGCCATGAGCTTCGATATTTCCTCGGTCGAGCGCGGGCGGATGAGCGCCTCGGGCATCCGCGAAATGCCGCCGAGCTCGTCATGGCCGTAATCGGTGCTGACGGCGCTTCCCGTGAGGACCTCCGTTTCGCCGACGACGGCGCGGAAGAAGGAAAGGTCCTCGGCATTTACCTTATTGTACATCCCGTTTCGCCTCCTTTACACGTTCGAAGAGCTGCGGCAGGATCTCGTTCACGTCGCCGACGACGACGTAATGCGCGATGTCGAAGATCGGCGCGTCCTTATCGGAATTGACTGCCACGATGACGTCGGAGGACTTCATGCCGGCCGCGAACTGCACGGAGCCCGAGATGCCGAGCGTCAGGATGAGCTTCGGCTTGACGGTACGGCCCGACAGACCGATCTGATGCTTCGCGTCCAGCACGTTCCCCTCCACGAGCGGGCGGGAGCACGCCAGGACGCCGCCGAGCAGCGATGCCAGCTCCCTTGCCATGGCGAGGGCCTGCTCCGATGCCGCCCCGCGTCCGACGGCCACGATGACCTCCGCCTCGGAAATATCGACGTCCGTCGGCTTGGTCACGGAGCTGATCAGCTCGATGGCGCTTTGCCGCATCGCGTCGGTGACGTTCATGAAAACGGTCTCGCCGGAGGGCGTTTCGGAGGGCTTGGGCTCGGTAAAGATCTTGTAGCGCACCGTGCAGAACTGCGGACGGTGACGCGGTGATACGATCTGCGCCATGATGTTGCCGCCGAACGCCGGACGGATCTGCACCAGGTCGGTATTTTCCTTCATGCGCAGCACGGTGCAGTCGGCGGTCAGGCCGGTCCTGCACCTTGCCGCCACGCGGGGAGTGAGCTGGCGGCCGAGATCGGTGGCGCCGACCAGCACGGAGGACGGTCTGACACGCGTGATAAAATCGTAAAACGCGGCGGTATACGGCTCAATGCGGAAGTGCGCGAACGCTTCGTCGTCGTAGACGAATACCTTGTCCGCGCCGTAGTGCCGCAGCTTTTCGGCGCAGGCCTCCGTGCCGCTGCCGATGAGCAGCGCGTACACGGGATGCCCCGTGACCGCGGCAAGCTCCCGGGCCTTGCCCAGCAGCTCGTAGGTCACGCGGTGCACTCTGTCTCCCGCGTGATCGACAAATACGGCGATGCCGCGCCAGGCGTCCTTATCGACCGCCGGTGCCTCGTCTTCGACGTATTCCATGACGCCCTTCGGTCCCTTTTTGGTGCACAGCTTACACATCTTGCACGCGGCGGTGATCTCAGGCCTTCCGTTCTTTTCGACGATCGCACCGAAGGGGCACACGTCGATCAGCTGCTGTCTGTTCTCGTTTGTGACGAGCGATTCGTGAATGATCAGCTTTCCCATCTGCTGCCCCTCCTCAAACGAGCTTCTGCGCCTTGATCAGGGAGAAAATCCCCTCTGCCTGTTCCGTCGGCGTACCCGTGATGCTGCGCTTTTCGCTGTTCTTCTCGGGCGGGAAGATGCGCTCCACCTGTGTGGCGGAGCCGCTCTGCCCGTAGTGCTTTTCATCGGTATCGTTCAGCTCCGGGAAGCCCAGGAAGCTCACCCTATCGTCGGTCAGTGTCTTTTTGATCTTATAGGACGGCAAACGCGGCGAGTTGATATCGCCGTCCACGGACAGCAGGCACGGCAGCGTGATGCGCAGCTGCTCCACGCGGTCGTCCAGCGCCGCCGTGACGTACACCGCGCCCTCCTCCAGCTTGTCGATCGAACGCACGCAGGCCACGTTCGGCAGTCCGAGATATTCCGCCACCTCCGCGCCGACCTGAGCCGTATCGCCGTCCGTCGTCTGCTTGCCGCAGAGGATCAGATCGCAGCTGCCGCATTTTCGGATGCCCTCGGAAAGCGTGTAGGCCGTGGCAAGCACGTCCGCGCCGGCGAACTTGCGGTCGGACAGCACCGCGCCGCCCGCGGCGCCCATGCAGACCGCCTCCTCGATGACGGCTCTTGCCTGCGGCGGTCCCATCGTAACGGTGTATACCTCGGCACCGGCCGTATCCGCCAGGGAAAGCGCCGTCTCCAGGGCATACAGATCATAGGGGTTCATTTTTCCGGCTACTCCGTCGCGTTTCATGGTACCGGTAACGGGATCGACCTCCACGTTCGACGAGCCGGGCACCTGCTTGATGCAGACGATTATGCGCATCGTTCTGACTCCTCCTGACTGCTGGGGCTGATTCAGCATTTCAGCCGTTTGAATGTGTCCGTATGGTTCTTTCCCGGCCTGCCGCTGTGGGCGCCGCGCTTTTGTTTATTCCTCCGTCAGGAGCAGCAGCACCGAAAAGGGCGGCAGCTCCAGCTCAAGATCGCCGCAGGGTCTTTCGTCGATCTTCTCCAGATCGTGAGTCTCATCCGCCAGATAGACCGACAGCTTCCTTCCGGGCATTTGCCGGAAGGAGAAGGCGATCCGCTGCGGCCGGGCCTCGGCCTCCGGATCACTGAAGCTTGCCGCCAGAACGGCGCCCCGCGTTCCGTCCGCGGAGCGGGAGGCGACCGCGTACAGGCCCTCGCCCTCGGCCGTCAGCCTCACCTGATCGGCGATCCCCGGGTTCTGCCGCCGTCCGATCTCCGCCTGCTCATCCTTCGCGCCCAGGCGGTAGACCTCGTTGAAGGCCTTGAAAGCAAAATATCCCTTCTTCGGGGCGCAGAGATTGCCCTCCCCGTGGACGCCGTTCAGCGTGCCTGCCTTGAAAAGGCCGTCCCAGCTGGATGCGAATTTCATCTGCGCGTCATAGTAGCACATGGCAGTCACCGGAGTGGACTGCATGGCGGCCATCACCGCCGCGTTCATCGCCATCCCCTTTGCCGAGGAGATCACCCGGTAGGCGGGATGGATATCGCTCCAGTCCTTCACGTAATTCCACTCGTCGTAAATGGATTCCGCCGCCTCGTAGCCGTATTTGCGCAGGACGCCGTCCGCGCGCTCCGCCAGCAGCACCGCCTTCTCCACGGTGCTCGTGTAGCCGTGCCAGGAGTAGAAATCCATCGGCGGATGCGCGCCGTCCTTCGTGATCAGCGTGAAGAACCGATGCACGTAATCGTTTTCCGGCGAGGTAAAGGCCGGACCGCCGATCATCAGCTCCGGGAAACAGCGCTTGAGGTGCGTCGCCGCAGCGGTATAGAACTCCGCGAACTGCTCCACCGTCCCGGACCACTGCTTCTGCCCGCCCACGTTGGGCTCGTTCCAGATCTCCCAGTAGCGGAGATCCCAGTGAAAGCCGTCTGCCCAGCCCTCGTTGTAGTGGCGGATGATGTGCTCGCAGATCCGGGCCCATTTGGCGAAATCCTTCGGCGGATGCGCGTGGGGCTTCACCGGGGCGTGCTCGATGGAGCAGCCCAGCCGGTAGATCACCCGGGTCCCGCTTTCGAGGATGGCCCTGATGTACAGGTCCGTCATCGCGAAGCTGTAGTTCCCGGGATCGTTCTCGTCCGCGTTGAAATTCCGGAAAATGCAGCTCACGTCGACGAATTCGCCGCTGCCGTAGGGATACTCCGTATCGTGCAGCCGGGACGTCGGGATGCCCGCCTCCTTGAACAGGGGCCGGGCGTCAAAGGCGAAGTTGTTGGTCCAGGGACCGTTGTTCACCCCGTGAAGGGGCTTCATTTTCCGCAGTGTTTCGGCAAAATCCACCGTGATCCGCGCCATATCCGCACCTCCTCAGGTCATCTTTTCCTGCTTTACCTTCTTGTCGATCACGTGGCGGGACGCCAGCTCCCGGGAAATCTCCTCCAGGGAGATGCCGGACTGCACCATCAGCACCATCACATGATAGGCAAGATCCGCGATCTCGTAGACGGTCTCCTTCCGGTCCTCCGCCTTGGCGGCGATGATGACCTCGGTGGATTCCTCGCCCACCTTCTTCAGGATCTTGTCCAGGCCCTTGTCGAACAGGTAATTGGTATAGGAGCCCTCCTTGGGGTTGTCCCGGCGGTCCTCCAGCAGGCCGTAAAGTCCCTCATAGGAGAATTCGTGCCGCTCATCGCTTTGGAACACGGTATCGTTGAAGCAGGAATCCGTGCCCAGATGGCAGGCCGGGCCTTCCTTCTCCACCGTCACCACCAGCGCGTCCCGGTCACAGTCCGCCGTGATGGAAACGATATGCTGATAGTTTCCGCTGGTCTCCCCCTTCAGCCACAGCTCGGCCCGGGAACGGCTCCAGAAGCAGGTCAGCTCCTTCTCCATCGAGATGCCCAGGGATTCCCGGTTCATGTAGGCCAGGGTCAGGACCTTCTTGCTGTGGGCGTCCACCACGATGGCGGGGATCAGCCCCTTCTCGTCGAATTTCAGTTCATCCATGCTCAGCATTTGCTCTTCCTCTTTTCTTTACACTCTCGCGGGGATCCCGGCGGCCTTCATGCAGGCCTTGAGATCCTGGATCTTTACCTCGCCGAAATGGAAAATGGAGGCGGCCAGTCCCGCGTCCACTCCCGGCAGCGTCCGGAACAGCCGGATGAAATCGTCGATGCAGCCTGCGCCGCCGGAGGCGATCACCGGGACCTTCACCGCCTGGCATACAGCGGCCAGCATTTCCAGGTCGAAGCCCCTTTTCACCCCGTCGGTATCGATGGAATTGAGCACCACCTCACCGGCGCCCTCCTCCACGCACTGACGGATCCAGGCGATGGCCTCCCGGCCGGTGTCCTCTCTGCCGCCCCGGGCAAATACCCGGAACTCGCCGTTCACCCGCTTCACGTCCACGGACAGCACCACGCACTGATCGCCGTAGCGCTTGGCCGCCTCGCCGATCAGCAGGGGATTCCACAGGGCGCCGGAATTCACGCTGACCTTATCGGCCCCCGCGTGCAGCACCCGATCGAAATCCTCCAGGGAGCCGATGCCGCCACCCACCGTCAGCGGGATGAAGACCCGGGAGGCCGTTTCCTTCAGAATATCCGTGAACAGCTTCCTGCCCTCGGCCGAAGCGGTGATATCGTAGAATACCAGCTCGTCCGCCCCGGCGGAGGAATAGTAGGCCGCCAGCTCCACCGGGGAGGAAACGTCCTTCAGTCCCTCGAAATTGATGCCCTTAACGACCCGCCCGTCCTTCACGTCCAGGCAGGGGATTATCCGTTTACTGATCATTTGCCGCCTCTATCGCTTCCCGGAGCTTAACCGCTCCGCTATAATATGCCTTCCCCAGGATCGCTCCGTGCAGTCCGAGTGCCCGCAGGCCCCGGATATCCTCCAGACTGCTGACGCCGCCGGAGGCGATCAGCTGCGGGCTGAATTTCGCCGCCAGCTGCGCGTACAGCTCCCGGTTGCTGCCCTGCATGGCGCCGTCCCGGGAAATATCCGTCACGATGAGGGTACGCGCCCCCAGCTCCTCCATGCGGCCCACGAAGGCCTCCGCCGTGATCGGCAGGGTCTGGGTCCAGCCCTTCACCGCCACCAAACCGTCCTTAAAGTCCGCGCCCACGGCGACCTTCTCGCCGAAGGCGGCCAGGGCCTCCTTCAGAAAGCCCTCGTCCGTCACCGCCGCTGTGCCCAGGATGACCCGGTCCAGTCCGCGGTCCAGATAGCGCTCCGCCACCTTGAGGCTGCGGATGCCGCCGCCCACCTCCGAAAAGAGGCCAGCCTCCTCCTTGATGCGGGTGATCAGCTCCAGGTGCGGCGTCTCGCCGGTCCTGGCGCCCTCCAGGTCCACCAGGTGGATATGCGTGGCTCCTGCGTCTCTAAAGGCCAGCGCCACCGAGACCGGATCGTGCGCGTAGACGGTCTTCTGGGCGTAATCGCCCTTATACAGGCGGACCGCCTCGCCCTCCAGCAGATCGATCGCCGGATAGATGATCATAGGGTCCCTCCTTCACAGAAATTCTTCAGGATCTTCAGGCCCACGGGGCCGCTCTTCTCCGGATGGAACTGACAGCCGCAGACACTGCCCCTGGCGGCCGCCGCGGTCAGCTCCGCGCCGTATTCCGCCGTGGCCAGCAGATACTCCTTCAGGGTTTTTGCCGCGAAGGAATGGACGAAATATACCTGGTCGCCCTCGGACAGCCCCGCGAAAAGCGGGTGCTTCTGCTGAAAATGCAGCCCGTTCCAGCCCATGTGCGGGATCTTCAGCTCCGCGGGGATCGCCTCCGCGATGGGGCGGACCTCGCCGGGAATGAGTCCCAGGCCCTCGTGCTCGCCGTATTCCAGGCTCTTATCGAACAGCAGCTGCATGCCCAGACAGATGCCCATGATGGGCTTGCCCGCCGCGGCCTCCTGCCGCAGGACCCTGTCCAGGCCCAGCGCCCGGAGCCTGGCCGCCGCGTCCGCGAAGGCGCCTACGCCGGGCAGGATGATCCGGTCCGCCTGATGCAGCAGCGCCGGATCACCGGTCACCTCCGCCTTCTGACCGATGGCCCTCAGGGAACAGCTCAGGGAAAACAGATTGCCTACTCCGTATTCAACGATCGCCAGCATCACAGGACCCCCTTCGTAGACGGGATCTCCCCGGCAAAGGCCGCGTCCACGGCCACCGCCTCCCGCAGCGAACGGCCCGCGGATTTGAAGGCACCCTCCAGGATATGATGGGAATTCTTCCCCGCCAGCTGCTGCACGTGCAGGGCGCAGCCGGCCTTCCGCACGAAGCCCCACCAGAATTCCTCGCCCAGCTCGGTATCGAAGCTCCCCACCTTCTGCGTGGGCAGCTGGACCTGCCAGCCCAGGAAGCAGCGGCCGGAGAAATCCACCGCCGTCAGGATCAGGGCCTCATCCATGGGCAGCACCGTATCGCCGTAGCGATGGATGCCCTTCTTATCGCCCAGGGCCTCGGCAAAGGCCTCTCCCAGAGCGATCCCGATATCCTCCACCGTATGGTGGTCGTCCACCTGGGTATCGCCCTTACAGCGCACGGTCAGATCGAAGCGGCCGTGAGCGGCGAACAGGGTCAGCATGTGATCCAGGAAGCCGCAGCCGCTGTCGATCTCGCTCTTACCGCTGCCCTCCAGGGTCAGCTCCAGAAAAATATCGGTCTCGGCAGTTTTTCTGCCGATCGTGGCTTTACGCATTTGCCGCCTCCTGTTTCTCCCGCACCAGCGCGGTGAGGGCGTCGATCAGGCTGTCCACCTCGGTCTCGCTGCCCACGGTGATCCGCACCCAGTCGTTCAGCCGGGGATCCGAGAAATGCCGCAGCAGGATGCCCTGCTCCTTCAGTCTCAGGTACAGCTCTCCGCCGGGGACGGCGGGGCAGCGGGCCAGCACGAAGTTGCTGCGGGAATCCGTATAGGCGAAGCCCAGCTCCTTCAGGGCGGCCTTCAGCCGCTCTCTGCTGGCCACGATGCGGCTGCAGCAGGAGCGGAAATAGGCCTTCTCCAGGAAGGCACCGATGCCGGCGGCCTGCGTCACCCGGTTCACATTATAGGGATTGGTGGAATACTTCAGCGTGTTCATGTCCCGGATCAGGGCCTCGCAGCCGATGGCGACGCCCAGACGGGCCCCCGCCATATTCCGGGATTTGGACAGGGTCTGGATCACCAGCAGATTATCGAAGCGGCGGATGAGCGGCACACAGCTCTCGCCGTAAAAATCCACATAGGCCTCGTCCACCACCACCAGACGGTCCGGATCCTCCCGCACCAGCGCCTCAATGGCGGACACCGGCAGCGCCAGGCCCGTCTGGGCATTGGGATTGGCTATGAACAGGGTCCCCTGCGCCTTCCGGTAGTCCTCCGGGTCGATGCGGAAGTCAGGCTTCAGCGGGATCACCTGCACCGGGATATGATAGAGCTCCGCGTAGACCGGATAGAAGCCGTAGGTCACGTCAGCAAATACCGCCGGTCTCTTTTCATCGCAGAAGCCCATAAAAGCA
The DNA here is from genome assembly GCA_045617825.1 of Lachnospiraceae bacterium. Classification (GTDB taxonomy): domain Bacteria; phylum Bacillota; class Clostridia; order Lachnospirales; family Lachnospiraceae; genus UBA6987. The sequence continues at coordinate 9,681 of JAZLJI010000075.1, read as the reverse complement.
AAGCTCAGGGCCTCGTCGGAGCCGTTCACGAACAGCAGCTCCTCGGGCCTTACGCCGTAGTATTCCGCCGCCACCTGCTTCAGGGCCCGGCATTCCGGGTCGGAGTACAGCTGCAGATCGCCCACCGCCTCCCGGGCCAGCCTCTGGGCCAGCGGAGCGGGCGGATAGGGGGATTCATTGGTATTCAGCTTGATGTATTTGCGGTCCTGGGGCTGTTCCCCCGGGGTGTAGGGGGTCAGTCCTCCGTGACGTTCACTGAAAAAGCGGCTCATCAGGACTCCTTTCTGGACAGCACCGAGCGGGCATGTCCCGACAGACCCTCGCGCTCCGCGAAGCAGGCGATCTTGTCCGCGTCCCTCGCCAGCGCCTGAGGGGTGAAATAGCTGTACTGGGTCTTCTTCACGAAGTCATCCACCGACAGGGGACTGGAGAACCGGGCCGTGCCGCCGGTGGGCAGCGTGTGGTTGGGGCCCGCGAAATAGTCGCCCAGTGCCTCCGGGCAGCTGCGGCCCAGGAACACCGAGCCCGCATGCTTCACCTGATCCAGCACGTCGAAGGGATTGTCCAGGCAAAGCTCCAGGTGCTCGGGCGCCAGGCTGTTGGACAGCGCGATGGCCTCCTCGATGCTTTCCGTCAGGATGATCTTGCCCCGGCTGTCCACCGAGACCCGGGCAATGGCCTCCCGCGGCAGAACGGCCAGCTGGCGTTCCACCTCCTGCTGCACCGCCTCCGCCAGCTCCGGCGAATCGGTGATCAGCACCGCGCTGGCCATCTTATCGTGCTCCGCCTGGGACAGCAGGTCCGCCGCCGCCCAGCGGGGATTGGTCTTTCCGTCAGCCACGATCAGGATCTCGCTGGGGCCGGCGATCATGTCGATGGCCACCTGCCCGAAGACCTGTCTCTTGGCCTCCGCCACGAAGGCATTGCCGGGGCCGACGATCTTGTCCACCCGGGGAATGCTCTCGGTCCCGTAGGCCAGAGCGCCCACCGCCTGGGCGCCGCCGCATTTGAAGATGCGGTCCGCGCCGGCGATCCCGGCGGCTGCCAGGATCACGGGAGCGATCTTCCCGTTCTTTCCGGGAGGGGTCACCATCACGATCTCTCCCACCCCGGCGATCTTCGCCGGAATGGTATCCATCAGCACGGTCGAGGGATAGGCCGCCGTTCCGCCGGGCACGTAGATGCCGGCCCGCTCCAGAGGCGTGACCTTCTGGCCCATCACGATGCCGGGCCGGTCGTTCAGGATGAAGCCGCTGCGCTTCTGCTGACTGTGGAAATGGCGGATATTGGCCGCCGCCTCCCTCAGGATATCCAGGAACTCCGGCTCCACCAGGGAAAGAGCCTCCTCCTTCTCCGCCGCGGAGACCTCCAGGGGCTCGGGGCGGACCCCGTCAAAGCGCTCCGTATAGTCCAGCACGGCCCTGTCGCCCTCTGCCCGGACCCGGTCCAGGATCTCCGTGACCGCCTGCTCCACGTGGGTCTTTTCCTGCTCTCTGGACAGCACGGTCTCCTGTCCCAGCTCGTCCTTCCGATAGATCCTCATCATGCTTCCACCTCCCGGGCCAGGCCCTTCAGTACGGTATCCAGGGCGCCGCTCTTGAAGCGCGCCGCCGCTTTATTGGCGATCAGTCTGGCACTGATAGGCAGGATTTCCTCCACCACCGCCAGATGGTTTTCCTTCAGGGTCGTTCCGGTCTCCACGATATCCACGATCACGTCCGAAAGCCCCAGGATCGGAGCGATCTCAATGGAGCCGTTCAGATGGATGATATCGATGTTTCTGCCCTTGGACCGGTAATATCTCCGGGCGATCCCGGCAAATTTCGTGGCGACCCGCAGCGTTCCGCTGCCGCTGTCAAGGTAGCCCTCCGGCGCCGCCACCGCCATGCGGCAGCGTCCGATCCCCAGATCCAGCAGCTCGTACACGTCGGCGCCGTATTCCAGCAGGATATCCTTGCCCACCACGCCGATGTCCGCGGCGCCCCGTTCCACGTAGATGGCCACGTCCGAGGGCTTGACCCAGAAATACCGCAGCTTCTTTTCGGGATTTTCCAGGATCAGCTTCCGGCCCGGGTCCATCACCTGCGGGCACTCAAAGCCGGCCTTCTCCAGCAGTCCGTAGACCTTTTCGCCCAGTCTGCCCTTCGGCAAAGCAATATTCAGGAAGCCGTCGTCCGGCTTTTCCTCTTCCCCGGTCCGCTCCAGCAGGTCGGTATAGACCGCGAAGCCCACGGCGCAGGACCTTCTCCGCAGCTTCCGCATCAGCTTGTCGTACTGGCCGCCGGAGATCACCGCCTGAGGGATGCCCTCCGCGAAGCCCTGGAAGACCAGGCCGTTGTAATAGGCGGGATCGCTGATCAGGGAAAAATCCAGCTGCAGCATGTCCCTGAGCCCGCTCTGCGCCAGCGCCTCCAGCACCGGCAGGAAATCCCGCGGCAGGAACAGACTGCTTTCCGCCAGCAGCTCCTTGAGGCGGGCCAGCCGCTCAACGAAGCTGCCCTCCAGGGACAGCAGCGAAAGCAGCATTTCTCCGGCCTCGGGGTTCTCTCCCTCCTCCAGCAGCCGCGCCGCCTCCTTCAGGTTCTTTCTGACGATGGCGTCGTAGAGAGCCGCCCGCTTCTGGCTGGACAGGCCCTCCAGGCCCACCAGCGCCTCGATCAAGCTCAGCTGGGAAATGGACAGGACCGCCCGTCTGCCCAGCAGCCGAAGGCTCTCGGCGGCCAGGGTCAGCACCTCCAGGATCTCCGCATTTTCCACCCGGCCGAAGCACTCCAGGCCGGTCTGGGTGATCTCCTTAAAGGCATTGCTGCCCGGGGCTACCCGGTAGACGTTCTCGCTGTAGAACAGCTTCTGGCACTCCTCCGGCAGGTCCCGGCTGCTGTTGATCAGCGACAGGGTCACGTCGGGCTTCAGCGCCATCAGCTTGCCGTCCGTATCGGTAAAGGTGATGACCTGGTCGGACAGCAGGAAATCCTTGTGCTCCGCGTACAGGTCGTATTCCTCGAATTTGCTCATCCGGAACAGACGGTAGCCCGCCCGGGAAAACAGTCCTCTCAGGGCAAAATTGATCCTTTCGCCCCGCTCCAGCAGAGCGTCCTCAATCTGCATTCGTCCTATCCTCCTTTAAAAGCTCCAATGCCAGGCGGTAGCCCCCCTGGCCGTATTGCAGGCATTTATTCACCCGGCTGATGGTGGCGGTGCTGGTCCCGATCCCGGCAGTCACCTCCTGATAATTCTTTCCTTCGGCCAGCAGCTTGGCGGTCTGAAAGCGCTGCGCCATATCCTGCAGCTCCTTGATGGTACACAGATCCTCCAAAAAGGCGTCCAGCTCTTTGGTGTCCTGCAGCTTCGCCAGGACCTGCAGCAGCTCCTCCAGGGCTTCACTATGAAAGGCTGTCATGTTCTCCTCCTCATCTTCCGGGGTCCGGCCGCGTAAGCCGGGAAACGGCATCTGCCGTGATCTATAGCCGCGCTGCTACTATAGCGTGATAAAGTGATAAAGTCAAGGGGAAATTTGCCGGATCACCGACAAATTTCCCCTGATTCTTTTCGCTGATTTTTTTCGTATGCCTGCAGACGCGCCGGGTATTGCCTGCCGTTCTCCCGCCGGTGCCGCCGGAGCTTCTGTTACCGCCCTCCCGCAGGCGCCGCCGGAGCTTCGCTCAGCGTCCTCCCGCGAACACCGCCGTATCGTCGAAGCTGTCGATGCGGTCGAAGGGCCAGAAGGGTCTCGGCAGATGCTCGAAGGGCAGTCCCGGCAGATTGGCCGAGGACCCGCCGGGCGTATCGGTCGGATAGAACAGATTCGAGAAGAAACGGTAGGCCTCCTTGTACTGGGTGGCCGACTTCACCGTCACCAGCCGGTAATCGGCAGGCTCCACGCCGAAGGCCCGGTAGTTGGACGGATCGGAGGTATTGCGCATCGCCGTGAACACCACCACGTCGATGCTGCCGACCCTGAGCACGGCGCTCCGTCCCACGTCCATGATCCCGCCGCCGGAGAACTTCTGCCGGTAGATCCCGTCGTGGAGCAGCTTCACGTAGGCCGTGACCCTGACCGCGTGGTGGAACCGCGGCTCATAGTAACCGCCCAGCTCGAATTCGCCGGTGGCGCCCACGCCCAGGGCGAAGGCCTTTTCGACGGCGCGGGGATCCGAGATCTGCATCGCGGTCCGGAACGTGTCGCCGCGTTCCAGCATCCGCTCCAGCACGAAGGAGCTGTCCGCGGAGGAGCCCGCGTTGGAGGAATCGGCGGAATCCACCAGGATCACCGGCATATCCGTCTGATTGTCTTCGGCCGCGTCCAGTACCTCGTCGATCGGGTAGAGCTTAATCTGCATCCGCTCTCTCAGATCGAATAGCCGGTGCGCCAGCTCTTTGGCATAGCTCTCCGCCGTTTTCTTATCCGCGGCGGAGACCAGGACAGCGCTCCCGCCGCAGCTCACGTCCAGCCAGGGCTGCATCTGATAGACGCTGAAGTCGATGATCTTCCCCTCCTTCACCAGCTGATGGCCGTAGTTCATCACCCGGTCCGCGAAGGGATCCTGCGGATCGTCGGTGCTGTAGCTCTCCGCCTGCACGATCATGGGGATCCGCACGTTGGCCTGATAAAGGGGCTCGCCGCGCAGGAGCATCAGCGCCTGCCGCGCCGAGCGGGCGCCGGTCTCGTAAAAATCCTTATGGGGATAGGTCTGCCAGCCGGAGATCGCGTCCGCGTATTGCATGATCTCCGGCGTGATATTGCCGTGCATGTCGGTGGATGCGCAGATGATCACGGCCTTTCCCACGTGCTCCCGGACTCTTTTCAGGATATAGGCGCAGCCGTCCTCGTGACTGACCAGCTGCGTGGCGCCGTGCAGGCCCAGCGAGACGGCGGCGAAGGGGCCCTCGGTATCGTAGGCGTTCAGCAGCTCCTCCAGGAACTCCTCGCAGATATCGTCCTCGATGGGGCCGTTGTTCTGGATCCGGTAATTGGTGACCGCCGCCGTTTCATAGCCGGCCCCGGCAAATACGTCCATGGCCCCGCGGATCGCCGGGATCATGTCGTAGACCTGCTCCGGCGCGGTCTTGAAAAGCCTCCTGCGCGTGGATATCGGGGCAAAGGAATTCGTTTCGGATGAAAATCCGCCAAAAAGCACCTTCATGTTATCTCCCTCCGAGCACATAGCGGTTCTGATGTATTGATTATACCACACGGTAGGGAAAAAGAGCGGCCGTTTTGTGCTTTGTCAGACAAAATATTTTTTTTTGCGCGATAAGCTGCGGAAAGCAGTGCTGTTTCTTCGTTTCTCCGGCTTTTCCCGTTCATTTCCATGCCGTTTCATGAGGCGGCAAAGGGGTCTCCGGGACAGGCGGCGGGTTTTGCGGCTTGCCTTTCCCGGTCCGGGATGCTATACTCTGCGAGGCTCAAACGGAGCCAAGGAGGAAAATAATGAAAAAAATCGTATTTGTGCTTACCCTTTGTCTTGTCCTTTGCTTATCTGCCTGCAGCGGCAGCCATAATGAAGCATCCACCGCATCGTCTGCGGAGTCTACGATAGAATCTACTGTCCCGCCTACCACCGAAGCCACTACCGAAGCCACTACCGAGGCTGCTCCTCAGGCCGCCTTTGAAGGCGAATTTGCCCAGATCTTCGAAGCTCTGATGGCCAAGACGATGGAGCTGGAGCCCATGGAAAAGGGAACGGACGGCAAGGATTACCCCGGCACGCTGCGCAGTCTGCTGGCTGAGGGCGGCTACGGGGCTGAGAACGTGCCCGTCGATGCCGAGGGCAGCGAAAGCGTCCTGGGCATGACCGCCGAGGAAATGGCCAAGCTGGTGGCGAACAGCCTGGAGCAGAAGCCGAACGGCTCCTGGTTCACGCATTCCATGGTCCTGGTCCAGGTCACTCCCGGCAGTGACACCGCTGCCGTGGCCAAGCAGATCCTGGACGGCACCTCTCCCAGCCGCTTCGGCTGCCTCAAGCCCAGCAACATCTCCGTCTGCTATGCCGGCGAATACATTCTTCTGGCTGTCAGCTCCGAGGAAACGGTGGGTGCCGCCATCGAAGCCTTCAAGGCCCTGTCCGCTCTGGAGACCACCCGTCTTGACCGGGAAAACACCTGGTCCGGCGGCGGCATGATGGGCGGCATGATCGGCGGCTGATCGGTCATGGAATCCCGTTGGCCTGCCCGGCTTCTTACAGGCCTTTTCATGCTTCTGCTTTTCGGTCTGGGGATCGGTGTCCTGACCAAGACTCCGGACACCCTTTCCCTCTCCGAAAGAAGAGACCTGGCCGCGAAGCCTGCACTATCCTTAACTGCCGTCACCGACGGCAGTTATTTTAACGAAGCGGAAAAATACCTGCTGGATCAGTTCCCCCTCCGGGACGGCCTGCGCCGCCTTACGGCACTGTGCCGGTACGGGATCCTCCGGCAAAAGGATAACCACGGCATCATCCTCAAAGACGGGCATGCCGCGCAGCTGGGACTGCAGCCCGGTGAGAAAGCTCTTTCCACCTTTCTGAGCCGCATGAACAAGCTGCAGACCGGGTATTTTTCTCCCCGGGGCATGACGGTCTATACCACTCTGATCCCGGACAAAATGGCGTATTTTACCGGGCTCGGCTATCCTGCCGCGGACTATGATGCCTTGCGTGAGGCCGTCGCGGAGGGGATTCCCGGCCGCTATATCGATATTTTCGACAGCCTGAGCGCCGACTGCTATTACCGTACCGACCCACACTGGCGGCAGCAGGATCTTCCGGAGACCGCCGATACCCTTCTTGCCGCCATGGGACGGCCGCTCCTTACGGAATACCGCCTGGGAGAGACCCTTTCGCCCTTTTACGGCGCGTACTGCGGAGAATCTGCCCTGCCTCTTCCCCCGGATGAGATCACGCCGGTGCATACTCCGGCTCTGGACAGCGCCCGGGCCTTCCGCGCGGCGGCTCTGCAGCCGCGGCTGGAGGAGGTCTCCGTCTATTTTGAAGAGCTGATCGACAGCCGGGATCCCTATGACGTTTTTCTCGGCGGAGCCCGCGGGGTCATCGCGCTCGAGTGTACTGCTCCGACCGCGGAAAATGAAGGCCGGGTGCTGTGCCTGTTCAGTGACTCCTTCGGTCGGTCCCTGGCGCCGCTGCTGCTTTCCGGTTATGAAAAGGTCTTCCTTTACGACATCCGGTATATGCCGCTCAGCTTCTGCGAAAAGCTGCTGCCCATGCCCGACGGCGCGGACGTTTTGCTGGCGTACAGCGTCGGTGCTCTGGCCGAGTCGGCCAATCTGCAGACGGATTAGGAGGCAGCCATGGTCTTTTCGAGTTTAAGCTTCCTCTACGTCTTTCTGCCGGCGGTCCTGCTGGTCTATTATCTCGTACCGGCCAAGGCCAAAAACGCCGTCCTGCTGTTCTTCAGTCTGGTCTTCTATTACGTCGGCGAGCAAAGCCGCGTATGGATCATGGGCGCCTCCTCGCTGCTGGATTTTGGCTGTGCGCTGCTGATCGACACGCACCGGGAGAAAAAGGGCCTTTGCCGTCTGGCGCTGGCCGCTTCTCTCTGCGGCAATCTGGGCCTGCTGGCCTATTTCAAATACGCGGACCTGATCATTGAAGGGATCAACGCCGTGAGCGGCGCCGGCCTGAAGCCTCTGAAGGTAGCCCTCCCCATCGGGATCAGCTTCTATACCTTCCAGACCATGAGCTATTCGGCTGACGTATACCGGGGAAGCCGGGCCCAGCGGAATTTTCTGGACTTCGCCTGCTACGTCACCCTGTTCCCGCAGCTGATCGCGGGCCCCATCGTCCGCTATGCCGACGTGGTGCATGAGCTGCCTGCCGCCGCCCGGAAGGCCGATATCCTGCGCTGGGAGAAAGGGATCCGCCGCTTCTGTCTGGGGCTCGGGAAGAAGGTGATCCTGGCCAATTCGCTGGCCGAGCTCGTGAAGCTGACGGATTCGGCCGCCGCGCCGGTCCTGCTCTGCTGGCTCGGGGCCCTGGCGGCTCCCCTGCAGATCTATTTTGACTTCTCCGGCTATTCCGACATGGCCATCGGGCTGGGGCATCTGCTGGGCTTCAGCTTTCCGGAGAACTTCGACCATCCCTTTGCGTCGCGCAGCGCCACGGAATTCTGGCAGCGCTGGCACATGACGCTGGGCGGCTGGTTCCGGGATTATCTCTATATCCCCCTGGGCGGCAGCCGCGTCGGGCCCCTGCGTCTGGTCTTCAACCTGATGCTGGTCTGGAGCGTGACCGGTCTCTGGCACGGAGCTTCCGTCAACTTCATCCTTTGGGGCGTCTATTACGGGATTCTCATCGTTATCGAGCGCTTTGCCCTGAAAAAGCTTCTGGACAAGCCGCATCCCGCCGCACAGATCCTGTCCCGCGCCTACCTGCTGCTCCTGAGTGTCTTCGGCTTTCAGATCTTCAACGCCGCTGACCTTACGGATATCGGCGTGCGCCTCGGCCGGCTTTTCGGCGCCGGCGGCCGGGTCTTTAGTTCAGTGACGGCCCTGTACTACTGCCGCAGCTATGCGCCGTTGGTCCTGCTGTCTCTGCTCCTGTCGTTGCCCTGGGGCCAAGACCTCTGCCACCGCCTATGCGCGAAAAGTGAACGAGCCTCCGCGATTCTGCGGCTGGCCGCAGATTTCCTCGCGCTGGCGCTGCTGATCGTGTCCACGGCCTATCTGGTGGACGGCTCCTACAATCCTTTTCTGTATTTTCGCTTCTGAATGATCATAAGGAAAGGTAGCTGCCGCAGAGATGAACTCTGCGGCAGCGGCCTTTCCCTTTTCTCTGTCAGAAATCGATCCATTCGCCGTAGGCGGGAATGATGAAGCGGCATTCGGGCGCCAGCTCCCGCAGGCTTCTCTGCAGTGCGGTCACCGTTTCCCGGTAATCCCCCGGGAAATCGATATGGTTGGCGATGACGCAGGAGATGCCCGCCTCCTTCACCAGCGCGGCCGCCGTCTCCGGGTCCGGCGTCTTGCCGGTGCACTGCAGGATCAGGACGTCGGGTCCGGCGCTCTTTGCGAGATTGTACAGCAGGGGACGGCTCAGCGGATTGCCCCAGTGCAGCACTCTGAAGCCGTCGGGCGCGGTCATCAGGAAATTCCGGTATTCCACGTCGCCTGCCAGGAACAGCTCCTTCAGCTCCGGATGCGCCGCGATGAAGCTGCTCTTCTCCATGTGCCGCACCGCGCCCTCATAGCTGTCGGCCAGGCGCGTATGCTGCCCCGGCAGGGGCAGGATCTTCACGGCGTCAAAGTCATACTCCTGTCCGGGATAGGCCGGCAGTATATCCATGGGCGACAGATCGGCCCAGCGCATGAGCGGCCCCGCCGTCAGATCGCCGCAGAGGACCGGCGCGCCGAATTTCTCATGAAGCGCCGGGATATCCGTGAGGTGATCGTAATGCCCGTGGGTCAGGAGCATCACGTCGCACTGCTCCACGTCCTCCGCGGTGAGCGGCGATTTCTGATGCGCCGTGATAAAAGGATCGCTGACCACGGAAAATCCGCCGAAATGCATTTCAAATCCGGCACAGCCCAGCCACTTGATACGGACGTCATGTTTATTTCCCGTCTTTCTGCGAAAGACACCAATGCGGTATGAAACCCGGCATGGCCTTTCGCTATCAAATTTTTCTTTCTTCTGATATTATTTTCCCATAAGACTGACACACTACAGAACACGTGGAGGTGAGTGG
>JAZLJI010000074.1:0-34091 GCA_045617825.1 Lachnospiraceae bacterium | reverse complement strand
ATTTCTGCCGGGCCGCCGCTTGTCTATTTTCCGTTGTTCCCGCAAGGCACCGCGGCGCTTCCGCGGCGGCTGCCCTGCCGCTCACTCAGCCGCCTCAGTATTTCAGGATCGCGGCGATATTCTTAAAGAAGCTCTTGATGGAGCCCTCCTTCTTCGCGCCGTCCTTCTGCGCCCCGTCGTTGTACAGCTTCAGGCTTTCCTCCAGCTTCAGCTGCTTGTCCTTTTCGATATAGCAGTGGAGCTTGAAAGGCAGATTGCCCTTGCATTTCGAGGCCTTTTTGATCACCCTCGGGTTCAGGCAGCTATCCATGAAGGCCTGCATTTCCGGTTTCGTCACGGGGTTTTTCTCCGTCTTCACCTCTGACGGTCCGTTTCCGTCCTTCTGCTCCACGACCTCCGTCGTCTCCTCGGTGGACAGCTTGCCCTCTTTTACGGCCTTCCGATACTTTTCCACGTTTTTCTCGTAGGTGTCAAAGGGGTTAGCGTCATTGCTGCCGAAGGAACCCGTCAGGCTCTGGAAGCTGTCCTGAATATTGTCGAGCTCAGCCTCCAGGCCGTATTGCTTGTTCTTTTCTCCGGTAATGCCGTTTATGGTCTGCAGCGCGCCCTTCGCGTAGTTTTCCAGCTGCTTGGCGTAGCCCAGCCGAGCCTTGCGCATGTCGGTGTGGAACAAATGCCACCACTCCTGGCCCTCCTTCGCTTCGATGTAAGCATGGGCCGCCGTCTGGATCTTCTCCAGCTGGGTCTTGACCTCCTTCAGTGAGCCGTACTTGAAAGCGTTTTCCGCGCCGGCTTTGCCGGTCATGCCCAGAGCCTCCCGAAGGGAATCCGTCATGTTTTTGAATTCCTGAGAGTCCGCCCCGCGGTGCGCGCCGCGGCCGACCTGCGCCGTTTCCAGATAATGCTTCAGATCCCGCGCCGCATTTTCCCGCAGCGTACCGCTGAACTGATGGATATGGTCCGGGTCGATAAAGCCGATATCGTCCTTCTTCTCAGGGTCGAGGTCGTAGCGCAGCTGGATATCCTTATTCTGCTTGGACAGCAGGTAGAATTTTTCCTGCATCTGCGGCAGCTCGATGTTCAGGATCCCGTTCTGGATCTCGGCGCGAGCCTTCAGTTCCTTGTATTCCTCCTGGATCTTCTTGCCTTCCGCCAGATCGTCCTCGTATTTCTTATTGCGGTCGGTCAGCTCCTGCAGCTTCTCCTCTTTCTTTTTCAGGTTTTCTTCCTTCCGGGCCTTCAGCGCCTTGACCTCCTCGCGCAGGACCGCCTTCCGCTCGAGCATCCGGCTCAGGGACGCGGAATGCTCATGCAGGATCGAGCCCGCGGTCTTGCCGTTCTCGTCGATCTTATGCACCTCGTCCGAGAGCGCCTGAGCCTTGTTGGCCATCTGCTGACGGACATCCTCCCGCATCTGCGCCTTTTTATCCTCAAGGACCTTCCTCGCTATCTCCAGCATTTCCGCCTTGCAGGCCTTTTCCAAAGCGTCCCGTTTTACGATGGCTTCCTTCAGCTCAATGTGGTCGTTCGGATTTCCGGCGATCTCATCGTATGCCTCACCCGTGGCATAATCAGCCAACAGCTGATGATATTTGCCATGGTCCGCCATGACCGCGCGGAAGCGGTCCAGCTGATCATGCTTGATCCCGTTATTGATATGCGCGCTCTGCAGTTTGGCAAATTCATCCTTCAGCTTCTCCGCGTCCGGTGAGCCGCTGGTCATGGCCTCCGCATACCGGCTGCCCGCCTCATTCAGCTGCTTCTGCAGCTCAGGGCTCTTGACAAAGCGGTCATCCTTCTCCAGCTTTTTCGCGAAGCTCTCGATCTTCTGCTCGCAGGCTTTCACCAGAGCAGCGCGTTTGTCTTCCCCTTCCTGCACCAGTTCCTGAGCCGCCTCGTAGAAGGCCTCCTCATCGGCAGCATTCTGCATTTTTTCCAGCTGTTTGATATGTTTCTTTTCACTGCGGTAGGACGCATCCGGGTACAGCTCCTCCAGCTGCTTCACGGCTTCCCGGCACTTCTCCTTCGCCGCAGCCAGCTCCTTGGCGGCCTCCTCCGGGCTCAGCCGGTTCTGCTGATGCGCCCGCTTCAGATCCAGGATGCTGCCCACCGTCAGATTACCGCCGACCAGCGCCTTCTCCAGGGTATTCAGATCCGCATCGATCTGCTCTTCCTCCTCCGGCCGGTCTCCCAGGGATTCCAGTCTGCCCTTCTCAAGCGTATCGACGCTTCCGGTCGCCTCCTCCTTACCGGAGAAGGTCTCCCGGAACGCGAACCATTCCGTATGCTTCTGCAGCAGCTGCTGGGCACTCATGAGCTTGGTATCCAGCGCCCCTTTGACGTCACAGTAAGCCTCATAGGAGGCAGCGTCCTCCGCCCGGAAGGCCTCCTCCCTGACCCCCTGAGCAATGAACCAGCTGTTGATCCGCTCTACTTCCCGCTCATAGGACTCCTGATCGGCTGCCACGAGTCCTTCCAGGACCTTCTTTTCGTAGGCTTCGATCTCCGCGCTTTTTTCCCGGACCAGCCTCTCGTTCCGCTCGGATTCCTCCTGGGCGGCGGTCCTCAGGATATCGATGGTCGCCCTTTCCTGCGGGATGCTTTCGGAAAGCGCGACCTGTTCCTCATAGCGCTTTATCAGCTCATCCTCCAGCTCGTCCTGCTCCCGATCCAGCGCGGCCTTTTCCTCTTCCAGCCGTTTGACGTCCGCCTCGTACTGCAGGCGAACGTTCTTCTCGTTGGGCTCGTAGTATTTTTTGTAGCTTTCCTGCAGCAGCTCCGCGCTCCTGCAGGTGCTCTCGTATTCCTGCTCCATCTCGTAATGGTTCGTCTTGCCGACGTAAAAACCGTCGATCTTGGAATCCATGTATTTCTCCAGCGCCTTACGGCTGCGATTGGCCGAATCCAGATCGTTTTTCGCGTTATAGATCCGGTTATGGACCGTCAGGTCGTCTATGGCGCCGCTCAGGCCGGTCATCCAGCGGTAATATTCCACCGTTGCCAGGCCGTCCGGCCCATTCAGCATGTCCTTATAGCCCTGCTCGGCGGTCTTTCCCTCAAAGGCCTTCTTCTGTTCCTCCAGGCGGGCCGCCATCACGCTGCGCAGCTTTTGGTATACCGCCTCCCGCTGCTCCATCGTGACCGGCTCGGGGCTGTCCGGCTTCTTCTTTTCGTCGGCATGCTCCAGGATCTTATCCGGGTGGAAGTTCTCATTTTCCAGCAGCTCTATGCCTCTGAGCAGGAACTCCCGCTCCTGCTTCAGGGTATACCCCGAGGTATTCGTGGCGGCAAATGCTGCCGCATAGGCAGGCAGCGCTCCGGGCTCTGCCGGAACGGCGGACTTGGTCTCCGCGATCTTCTGCGCGTCACCGGACTTCCGGGCCTCTTCCCGGGCGGCCTTCTCCTCCGCAAAATAGATATTTTTCAGGCAGTGCAGGTCATTCTCGAAGTTCCAGTACTGCGGCGCGCCGTCCTTCCCGATCTTATATACCTGCCGGATATACACCTCCTGCTCCGCATCCCGGTCGTTCTCCGCCTTACCGTAGGTGAGGGATCCCAGCGGGTCGATCTTCCGCTGATACAGCTCATGGATCTTCTTCCGTTCCGTCTCCCATCTGGCATTGGCATCCGCCGGCGCCTCCTGCGGCTTTTCCCGCAGGTTTTTCGGCTGCTCCGCCTTTTTGGGGAGATAATCTTCTTCCTCCTCCGCTTCGCCCTCCGGCTGATTCTTCTTGGCGTTCAGCGCCAGGAAATACTTGTATTCTTTCTCGGGAAGGCACTCGCTGATGGCCTTGAAGATAGCGTCTCTGCTGCTCAGATCCACTCCGTCCAAGGCGTTCCTCTGCGCGATCACCTGATATAAGGTCTTCAGGTCCTGTTCTTCATTCGGTGTCAGTCTGCCCATACCGTCTCCTTTGATCCTGTCTTTTATTTATCCGCTGCTTACTTGCTGAACTGATTCGCCTTGGAATAGGCGTCCTTCACCGGAGCTTTCATATCCTTGGTGAGGGTATCGCGGTTCGCTGTTTTTTCTTCCATTTCCTTTTTCGCGAGAGGATCGCTCAGCAGCTCCTCATAGCGCTCCGAGCGCTGGTTCCAGGACCGGCCGTGCATCGCCGCGGTCGTCTCCAGGCCCTTCTCGTCCAGCAGGAATTTTTCGTAGAACCTGCCCGATTTGCCGGAGAAGCTCATGATGCTGTTCTGCGTTGTCCGGGAAAGCTCCAGCTTCTGCTTCATGAACTGCTTCGAGCTCAGCAGCTTGGCGTCCATCGCGTTGATCTGACCGCTTTCCAGGTTCTGCCGGAAGGCCTCGAAGCTGACGATCGCCGCTGCCTCCCGGGTCGCGTCGAAGCTGCCGGGCTCCGTCGCGCATTTCTTCGCCAGGGTATCCCGGCTGCCCTTCGCCTGATAATAGAAATCGGCAATATTCTTCTCCACCGTAGGATCCAGGGTGCTCGTGTTCAGCGCCTTGGCCGCCTTGTACAGCGTATCCCGCAGCATCAGATCGTCGGTATCCGGCTTATAGCCGCTGATATCCGCCGCTTTCCCGTCCTTCTCTGTCTTTTTCTGTTTCGGCTCTGCCTCCCTGGCCTTTTCCGGCTTATCCTTCGCCGGTTCCTCGGGCTTATCCTTTACCGGCTCCTGAGGCTTCACCTTCGGGTCCTCCTTCGGGAGCTCCTGCTGCTCGACCTCTTTGCCGTCCTTTTTCTCCTCCGGCGCCTCCTGCTTCAGGGCCTGATGGGAAACGGCCTTGTCCTCCTGCTCAGCCTTCGTCTCCGCGGAGGCCTGCGGCCGGTTCACGGAAGCCTGCGGCTTTGTTTTGGGCGCGTCCTCCAGGACCTTTTCCAACAGCTCCTGCTTCTTCCGGTAGGCGTTGCCGAAGAGGATCGCCGATTCCTCCCGGCCCTTTTCGTCCAGCACGTGCGCGCGGTAATAGTCCGCGTCGTGCAGCTCGCCGTCCATGACCCATTTCTGGGCGCCGCCGGACAGCTTGGCCTTCTGGGTCAGGAAATTATCCGCGTCCAGGATCTCGATATCCTTCGGGTCCACGATGCCCTTATCCAGGTTGCGGACGAAGGAAGCGTAGCCGACCACGGCGGAGACCTCCTCCAGGGCGTCGAACTCTCCCTTCTGCGACGCGCACTCCTCCTGCAGGAGCGCTTCGGCATTTTTCGCCTGACGGTAGTAATCCGTCAAATTCTGCACGACCTTGTCGCTCAGCTTGTCGGCGCCGACCGCGCGGGCCGTCTTGCCGATCAGCTCCGCCACTTCCTTCTTCTCCCGCGTCTGCTGATACTCCAGCATGTCGGCCTTATAAAGCCCCGCGGCCGCTCTCGCGGACGAGGCGTTCAGATCCTGCAGGCTCTTCTTTCCTTCCTCCGTCCGGGCCAGCCGCTTCACGTACAGCAGCTGCTGCGCGGTGAGCTCTCTGCCGCCGTTCTGGATCTTCAGGCGCTGCAAACGCTCCTGCTCGGGCGTCATGGCCGTGCTGTCGAAGCGTACGTAGGAATTGGTCTCCGGGTTATATTCCAGGGCGTTGCCCGTGCCCAGCACCTTAGGCTTCAGGCTGTCCTCCGGCGCCGCCTTGGCGTTCTGACCGGCCTCCGGCGCCTTCACAGGCGCCTTCGGTGCCGTCTCGGGCGCTTTCCGGCTCGCCGACGGCGAATAGCTCCAGTCGTCGTCCTCCTTGGCTTTCTTCGGCTTTTTCGCCTCCAGATATTCACTTAAGGCATTGAGGTAGGGACCGGACCGTCCCTTGGCGGCCGACATGAAGCTCAGCAGCTCCTTGGCGGTCTCCAGACGCTTCCTGCCGCTTGAGGTGATCCTGGCGGTCTCGCCTCTGGCCTTGACGTAATCGGACACGCTTTTCAGCGCCTTGTCTACTTTTCCCTCCGCTATGGCCTTTTTCAGGTCCCTGATCATGTGGCGGTAGGGGGTGGAATTGAAGAAGCGGGAGCCGGTGGATTCCAGGGTCTTCAGGAAATCCCCGAGCCGCTCCCTCACAAAATCCTGCTCCGTCGCGGGGCCGGTGGCCTCGTTCGGCCTCTTATCCGGCTTGTTGTAATTGACCGGAGCCTCCTCGGAGGCCTTTGCCTGTTCGGGCTGTTCTTTGCTTTCGGCTTCGGACCGGGCGGCCTGCTCCGGCTGCTTCTCCGCCTGCTGTTCGGACTGAGCCGCCTGCGATCCGGGCTGCAGCACCTTCTGCGCTTCCGGCTGTTCCGCCTTTGCTTCCGGCTGCTTTTCTTCCTTCTGCTCCTGTGGCACGGCTTCCGGCTGTTCCGCCTTTGCTTCCGGCTTCTCGGCCTCCTTTGCCTTCGCTTCCGCAAAGGCGGCCTCCTGCGCATGGCGTTTCTCCACGGCCGCCGTGACCTGTTCCACCATGGTCCCGCAATAGGACAGCATTTGGCCGAAATCCTTCCGTGCCTGCTTCTGCTGCTCCTCACCCTCATCGGGACCCAGGTCCACGATGCCCGGCAGATCCAGCTGATCCGGCAGCTCGATATCGAACTTGTTCTTTTTCTCCCCGCTGATCAGCTCATCCGTTTCCTTTTTCAGCGTTTCGGTGTTCTGCTGCAGATAAGACACGGCATTTTTCACCGTCTCCGTATCGTAGGCATATTCCGACTCCGCTTTCATCCCGCTGACGTCCCTGACGTAGGCAGAAAGGACCTGCAGGCTCTTACGGAATTCCTTCGGGTCCAGGCTGTCCAGCTCGTCAAGGTCCCCGTCCTCCCGCAGCTGATCGAACTGCGCGGCGGGGTCCTCCTTCAGCGCCTTATTCATTTCCATCAGGTAGGGCAGAGAAAGCTTCACATCGTAGCACCCCTCTGCCAACGCTTTTCCGGGGTCAAATACGGGCTCCGGCTGCTTTTCTTCCTTCTGCTCCTGCGGCGCGGCTTCCGGCTGTTCAGCCTCCTTCGCCTTCGCTTCCTCGAAGGCCGCCACCACCTCCTGCCGGGCCTTCACGGCAGCCGTGACCTTATCCACCATGGTCCCGTAGCGCGACAGCAGCCCGCTGAAGCTCTCCAGGGCCTGCTTCTGCTGCTCCTCGCCCTCATCGGGACCCAGGTCCACGATGCCCGGCAGATCCAGCTGATCCGGCAGATCGATATCGAGCTTGCTTTCCTTCTCGCCCCGGAGCAGGGCCTCGGTCTCAGTCTTCAGCGTTTCGGCATTTTCCTGCAGATAAGACACCGCCTGTCTGACCGTATCCGCGTCGTAGGTGTATTCCGACTCCGCCTTCATCCCGCTGACGTCCTTGGCATAGGAAGAAAGAACCTCCAGGCTCTTGCGGAATTCCTTCGGGTCCAGGCTGTCCACCTCGTCCAGGTCCCCGTCCTCCCGCAGCTGATCAAAGTAGGCTGCCGGGTCGTTCTGAAAGGCCGCGTTCAGCTCGATCAGATAGGGCAGGGAAAGCTTCACGTCATATTTTCCCCCCAGAAGGGCTTTTACGGCATCCGATTCGCTATTTACATTTCCGGGCATAGTCTTATCCTCTGTCTTTGTGTACGGCAGAAGGACTGCTTACGCGGCAGTCCTTTGCCGATCGATGTTCCCTATACGGCAGCCGCGGCTTCTCAAGGCTCCTCCGCGGGACTGCTTTCCTCCGTGGACTCCTCCGTGGATTCCTCCGTGGACTCCTCGGTGGACTCCTCAGTTGACTCTTCGGTGGATTCCTCAGTTGACTCTTCGGTGGATTCCTCGGTGGATTCCTCGGTAGACTCCTCCGGGACCTCATAGGTGAGGGTCAGCAGATCATTGCCGTCCATCTCCGCGGTCCAATATTCCGGCAGCTCGATCGAATCCACCGTTTCGCCGAAGAAACGCATCTGATCATACATATAGTTGGCCAGAAGCTCCTCGTCCGTCAGCACCCGGTCATAGACGCGGACCGCGTAGATCGTGCCGTTCAGCTGGTGCTGACTGTTCGATCCGCCGATGCTCCATTCCGTCCTCTGCGCTCTGCACGCGCCGGGCTGCTCCCTCTGCGTGAAGCTCAATTCCCCCGCGTAGCCGATGCCGATCGTCCGGCCCTTCCCCATGGCCACGACGGAGGTCCCGTTATAGCTGCTGATGTAAGGCCGCGAGGTATCCGTATTGCCTTGATACTTGAACAGCTCCTTTTTCGTGTATTTGTAGATGCTGGTCGCGTCATCCATGCTGCGCATCAGCGTCGGGTACTTGGCGGGATTGCTCGCGCCGCCAAGGTCGCATACGATCTCGATCGTAAAGGACTCCGGCAGCGTCATCTCAAAGAGCGCGTAGAGGCCGTCCGAAAGCGTCAGCCGGTTCCTCTCCCAGCAGCCGATCTCGTAATTCACGAACCTGACGGCGCTGCTGCCGGTCAGATCCGCCCAGTTCCGCACGTAGTCGCTGTGCTGGCCGGGGCCGTAGTTCTCGATAGCGTCCAGATGCAGCACCAGGCCGTCCTGAACGTACAGATCGGACGAAAGCTCCACCGTATCGGTGATATCCGTCAGCTCCTCCATCAGGCTCTGCTTGGCCGTGTTCTCGCCGACAATGAACGGGACCGTCGTGTTGTAGCGGACGCCCGGATCCTTCGGCGTCAGCCGCACGTTTTCGATGCTGAGCTCGGGAACGTCCGTATCCTCCGGGCAGAGGACTCGGACCATGACGCTCAGCGGCAGCTTGCCGAGGGTGATCTCGTCCGGCAGGATATAGGCCTGCCCGCCCTTGACCTTCTGAAGAGAGCTCAGCCGATACCAGCGCGTCATCCGCAGCTCGTCTTCCTCGCTGTCGTACTCCGGCAAATAGGTAAAGGCCATCAGGAGCTCCGTTCCCTCCGCGCTCAGCTCGGTCTCCCGCATGAGCTTGCCGAATTCCACCTCGCAGCTGTATTCCGCCGGCTCGGCGGGATCGTGGCAAAGCAGGTGGAAGTACAGCTTGTCCTCCGGCTTCTCCGTCGTGGCAAATCCGACGCGGTAGCTCGTCGCCTCCGCGGTAACGGGAGGATTGAACAGCACCGTGCCGTCACTCTCGCGGATGATATACTGGGAAAGCTTCTCCACCGCCGCGTATTTGTCGGTGGCGGGATCCAGCTTCTCCACCTCGATGATCAGCTCGGTATCCGGCAGGGTGTTCACCATGTCGGCGGTGAAGCGGACCTGTTCTCTGAAGTCAAAATGCAGCTCCGGCGGCTGAGCGGTGCTCATATCCACCCGGGTGCTCTCAAAGCCCGGCTCCGCGCCGAGCGGGACCGATTCCGCCGTGACCGAAAAGCTCACGGGCCGCAGGTTGCAGCAGAAGCCCTTCGTCTCGTAAACGGGCTTGTTCCTGTCGATCTCTACAGGCGAGATCAGCTGCTCCGTCACGTCCTGCTCCGTCTTCCGCAGGTCAAAGCTGTGAAGCGCCCACTGCGCCACGATCCGCTCGTCGTCGTTCTTCGGCATCAGCCGGATATAATACAGCTCCTGCAGATCCGGGATAAAGACGTTGACCGCTCCCGTTCCGCCCTTCTTCAGGTCGTCGCCGGAAAGGTAATCGCTCAGATCCTCCGCGCTGAACAGCATATCCTTCGTGCTGTTCCGGTAAGCGATCTCCATGCCGATGCTGTCTACGGCATAGTTGTCCGTCAGCTGGCTGCCCACCTCCAGGTTCATGGTCAGCAGGGTCAGCGGCTCCTTCGTGCAGGAGACCAGCTTGTCCTCGCGGACGATAGGCGTCGAACCGCCGAAGAAATACTGCTTATTGTACTGCTTCGTCTCCTTTTCGCCCTGACGCACCAGCCGGTAGTCCGTAAGGATCGCCTCGCCCATGGTGGCATTGACGGAGCCGACGGAGGATACCGCGTAGCCGATGATCTCGCTGGCGCCGTCCGCGCGGAAGTTGACGGTGTAAAGATCGCCCTTATCCAGCGCCGTATAGCCGAAGTCAGTCAGGAAGACCTTTTCGGACTGATAGGTCCCGCCGTTGACGCTGTAGTCGGAAACGTAAAGCAGGAAAAGCACCACGTCCGTCTTCTCCGGCTCGAGCTCGGTATGCGACGTCTCGCGATCCAGGCGGAAGGTCAGCTTCTGTTCCTGCTTGGCCGTGTTGGCGGAGGCAGTGAGCCGTCCCTGCGCCGCGGCCGTCTTGGTAGGGTCAAAGACGAAATGATAATTTTCCACGACCACGTCGTCCCGGACGTGCTGGACCACGACCTCGCGGAGCGCCACGTTCAGCGGAGCTGCCAGCCCCAGCGTCTCCAGCGACGAGAGACCGGCGATCTCCACGTCCTGAATAAAGCTGTACCGGCCGCCCTCCTCAGGCCAAAGCCCGCTGATCTCCTGCTCCTCGTACTGCTCGTCCCACTTCCGGTAGTAGAGGCTGTAAACGGCGCCGTTTAAGTCCTTCACCGTGGTGTCTCCGGCGGGATAAGCCAGAATGTTGATCTTATCGGTACCGATGCCCGGGCTCCGTTTGATGGAAAGCTCCAGATTATCCGGGCTCAGCGTGATCTCGTTATCCGTAAAATACAGCGTATTGCCGGAGGAATTGCCCGCCAGCACGCTGATGTTGACCGGGGCGGTATTGTCGCTGCGGCAGAGGAATTCCACCTTGCCGTTGCGCTGGTACTCACCCACCGCGTTCAGATACAGGGCGCCGGACTCGGAGACCTGGTAAATATCCACCTCCCGGATCGGCCAGGAGCAGCTGCTCTCTCCGTTTGCCATAAAGCTGATCGAGATGAGCTTCGCGGCATTTTCCACGGAGATCATAAAGCGGTCCGTATGATTTTCCCGCAGCATGTAGGAAGGATCGACCTTCACGAAATTCTTGTACCGCGGCAGATTTTCGCCCTTCGCCGTATGCAGGGAGTAGTTGGCGATGGCCTCCGCGACGTCGATCGGCCCTACCGTGGCCTGCGAGCCGTCAGGCTTTTCATAGGTCAGGGCGCAGGTCAGGCTGCCGGCGAAGGCGCTGTCCTGATACTGGCCCGTGGACAGTGCCACCAGCAAATTCATATTGTAGGACTCGCTGTCCGTGGTATAGGTGGAGATCAGGTCGCTCTCATATCTCGCGGCCTGTCCCTTGGAGGTCGACTGCGCGCCGGGATCCACGTAGTCGATGCCGATCCAGCCGGGGTTGTCGAAGACCCAGGTCCGGTTGACCGCGTGAGTGGATACCTCCTCCACCGTGATCCCCGAGATGCGCAGCTTATCGTAAACGTTCTCGCCCTCGATCGTATCGTCCGGCAGGATATGGATCGCCACCAGCGAGCCGTAATTGCGGTTGGTATTGATGGAGAATTTCTCCACCTGTCCCGCCCGGAAGCCGTCGGAGGTCAGCTGCTGGTTGGCCAGCACGTAGCCGCTCTTGCCGTTTTCAAAGACGAGCTGGAAATAGAAATGATTCACCGAACCGCAGTCGCCGTATTCGGAGCTGCTGGCCAGGCCCTCATCGTTGGAGGAAACGGACACGTTGACCTTGTAATAGTAATTCGACTTCGTGAAGCCGAGGTCCATCTTGGTCTCATTGTAGGTCATTTCCTTGGAGATCTCTTCCCAGTTGATCTCCTGTTCCTTCTCGCCCTCGGAGGAACCGCCGCCGGTCTCGTCAAATTCGACGGTCACGGACTTCTGCTCCGCGTTCAGGTAGGTCTTCTTGTTGTAGTTCAGGATACGGCTGCTGCGGGCCGGATTTCTCGTGATATCCTGCTGCGTGGCGAAGCTGCCGTAGTACTCGATGCCGGGCACCCATTCGATATGACGCCTGGTGATGCCCGAGGCCCTGTAAATATTGAAGAAGCTCATCTGCCAGTCGTCATATTCCGGCCCGGCCGCCGCGAAGGACAGATTCACGGAGGTGAAGCGCTCCAGCTGAGGCGCCTTTACCAGGAACTGCAGACTGCCGCCTATCGACATACCCTTGCGGTAGGCGATATTGGTCTTCTCGTAATCCGGATGATAGCTCGGCCAGTAGCCGAAGAAGGCATCCGTTTCCTTGGCCACGTTATAGACCTCCGTGGTCTTCTCCGAGCCGTTCTTGTCGATATAGCTCAGCGTCAGGTTGATGTCCTCCGTGCTGCCGGTGCCCTTTACCGTATCCGTGACGATCTCAACGATGTAATAGTCATCGGAGTAGGTCGGAAGGGCGAAGAAGGAACTGCCCAGGTCGTCGGCGGCGAGTGCTTTCCCCGTCAGCCGGACCATGGTGTTATTGGCCAGCGGCATCCCCGCCGGCGAATCCGACACGTAAGCATAGAACGGCGTGCCGCTGACGCTGACGTTGATCATGCAGCCGTCCATTGCCGCGGAGGTCCTCACATTGCCCTGCGCGGGATCGTAGACCGACACCGCCAGGACCGAAGCCGTCTCAGCCGCCAGCGCTTCGTATCTGAGGCAGGAGACCTCGTGGCTCTGCTCGGAGATGTTTTCATTAATATTGCTCAGCCCGACGGCGTTGGTGCCCACGCAGAGGCCGAAGCGGGTAATGCTGCTGAAGGCAGGCAGATTTCCGCTGAAGACCAGGGTATCGCCCTGCTGCGCGACACCGCCCAGCAGCTGCGTTTTCATCTGCGCGTAGTTTTCACTGATCCAGCCGATAAAGGAGGAAATGACCGGCATGGAGACCTTGCGCTCCACACCGTACAGGTCCTGATAATACACGTCCAGCGACATGGCCTCGATCAGCTCCAGCGAAGCGATGTCGGAAAAGGTCTTCGGATTTCTCGAGGGATTATCCGCGTAGGAGGGATCAAGCGGGTAAATGCCGGTGGCCAGGGCCTCGATCCCGGCGCCGAAGGTATCCGCCAGATCCAGGCGGAACAGCAGCTGCCGGTTCGTGTCCTTGGCGTTCCTGGCTTCACTCAGCCCCGTGACGAAGGAATAGGACGTATTTCTGTCGTTCAGGCTGAATTCGGCGCCGCTGCCGTTCAGCGTGAAGGTCTGACCGTAGGCATTCTTGAACTGGGCCCGGCCGATCAGCTTGCCGTCGAAATCCCAATAGCTGTTGGCGCTGTAGTAGCCGGCCATCTGCCGCCCGTAGAGCCTGCTGACCTCAAACAGCCGCAGCCCCACGCAGGACCAGGAGGAGCTGCCGCCGGTGCCGTAGGCTGTGGTCGTGGAAATGAAGAAGGAAATATCGTCAATGGATCTGGCCTTTTTCGGCAGGGTGAACAGATAAGAATCCGTTTCGCTGACAGCCAGACCGCCGCTCGGATTCGAGCGGAAGTCCGGGACCGATATGCCGTGCATGTTGTTCTGCACGTTCTGCTTGCGCGCGCCGGTATCGCCGATCTCGCCGGAAAAGCTCCGGATCGCCGTGCCGTTTCCGTCCTTAACGAAGGCCGCGCAGTTCAGCTGTTCATGCGGGTAAATATATTCCGAGCGCTGTACGCCGTCGGTATCCGTATAGAAAACGCGGAAATACTGCACGTGCGAGCCGCCGCTGACGCCGGAAGAGACCTCCAGCACGTAGGTGGAGGTCACCTCCGTTCCGTTCCCGCTGTTCACGGCCGGCGCGGTACCGGTGGCTCCCGCCTTGACGGAAAAGCAGGTACAGCACATCAGGACAGCCAGCAAAAACGCCGCTGCCCTCCTGGTGAGGCTCCCTGCTCCGCGCAGATCGATATGGTTCCTTTTGTTCTTCATCAGTCGTTTCCCCAGGTTCATTTCTTAACCGTTTGAGCTGTTATCTTCACGCCTTATTTTTTGACCGGCTCCTTCCGCTGACAGAGGTCTCCGTCAGCTTCAGGGGTCCTGCGTATTTCATCCATTTGCGGAAAATTCTCCGGGCCCGCATCCGTGAAAACAGGGCCTTGGCCGTATAGAAGGTGAAAAGCACCTCCTGCCCGTCCAGCTCCGCCGTCATCAGATAGGAATTGGCCAGACCGGCCGCCGAATAGACGGCCAGCAGCTCCGGCGCCTCGTGCAGATCCACCCGGACGCCCATGCCGTTCAGCAGCTGCTCGCAGGCCTCCTGCAGCTTATCCTCCTGCAGCTCGGAGAAATAGCACTGCCTGCGGGTCCGAAGGCCGAACAGCCTGGTGGACACCAGCGCCGAGCTCATCAGCTGCACGTCCCGCAGATCCTCGCCGGCTTCGAGATGCCTGTTGTCCTTCAGCCGGAAATACCCGTTCAGGATCCGGCGTATCTCCTTCTGCAAAGCATTCATCCTTATGCCTCCGTTCCGGTCGCCGCCGCGCTCTCTTCCTTATCGCCTGCCGCTCCGCTTTCCGCCGCGGACTCGGCGTTCCGGCTCGCTTCTTCGCTTTCCTTGAGGTATTCCTCCATCTTCTCCCGCCAATACTGCTCCATCGCGTCCCGCAGGAAGCCGGCCTCCTCGTAGCCGTCCTCGGACAGCTGCGTCCTGAGCCCTTCGCCGCCCTTCGTGCTCAGGACGGTCCGCAGGAACGGAAGGCCGTAGCAACCCTCCAGCTTATCCTCGAAATACCCCAGCTCCTGCAGCTTCTTCAGAGCTTCCTCCTCCGTCAAGAGCTGCTCGTACTGATACTCTTCTATGCTCAGCCAACCGGCGGCATCCGCGTTTACCGTCAGGACGAACGCGGCGCCCTCTTCCTCGTTATAGAAATAGACGTGGCTTTCGCATTCCGTCTTTTCCGCCTTCAGCAGGCAAAGCTCGGCCTCGCCCGCCTCGCTGCAGCGGGCCGTCAGCCGGTCCTCCCGGCAGGGGCAAAGCTCCCAATGGCCCTTCTGCGTCTTCGGCAGCGTAACGGTCAGCGTGCCGCTCTTGCCGGTGCTTACGGAAAACGGATGCTCGGTCTCGGCCCCCAACACGTCCGGCGCCGCAGGCAGAATCCCGCGGAAGCCGATCAGCTCGAGCCTGCCCTTGCTGTCCGTTAAGAAGGTATAACTCAGTCCTGCGATCACGTCCGCAGGATCGTTCACATTTGCCAGCTGCAGCTGCAGCTTCCCGCTGCCGACCTCTGCCGGCCTGATCAGGTAGCTCACCCGATCCGGCTTGTCCGCCTGCCGTTCGGCCTTCAGCGTATCATAGCTGTCCGCGGAGGTCCTCCAGGCATACCCCTCCGGGATAGTCCCCTCGGCCGCGATCAGCGCGCCCTTTTTGCGGCTCTTTATGGTGCACAGATAGGGAAAGCCCTCCTCGCTGAGGGTCTCCTTACCGGCAAATATCCCGCAAAGCAGAATTACCGCCGCGCCTGCCAGCAGCACCGCTGCCGCTATGATCATCCAGGTTTTCTTCTTCATCGTTTCCTCCGCAGGGACCTGTCGGCCCCGCCGCCGTTTCCGGCGGCACAGCGTTACTGATTAAAATAATAGACCGTCGCATCCTTCGGATCATCGCACAGGAACAGCGTATAGCCGCTGATCTCGATGAGTGACTTCGGATAATTCTTCAGATTGTAGGCGTTCATTGTGCCCGCCTCACCGATGATGAAGGGGACGCTGCTGTACTTCGCGCACTGAGCCATATACGCTATCGCAGCATCGGAAATGTCCTGCCCACCGGGCTGTATCGGTCCGTAGTTTTCTTTGGGCTTCGGGACATCGTGCTGCTGCTGCCATTTTAAGATGCGGTATATCTCCCCGGCGACGTACACTTCCTCGCCGTGGTTATTGCCCTGCGTCAGTACGGCTCTGGCTTTGGCGAAATCGCTCGCGTCGTAGGGCTTGTCGGTCATCATGCCCAGCAGCAGCGTTCCTCCGGGAGCGACCTGAAGCTGCGCACCCGCCAGGAACAGGCTCGTGCCGATCATCATGTCCCCGGCCACGCTGAGACTGCCGCCCGTACACTCGATGCCGGAATAGCAGGAGCTGTAGATGCTCGCGATCCCGGGCACGCCGCTGATGCCGAAGTCCTCGCTTTCTCCCGGCGTGATCACGTAACCGCCGGCCAGCACCGCCAGATCACCCTGGCAGGAGATCAGTCCGTAGTGCGTAGCCGTATCCGGCAGCTCCGCCGTCGGATGGAAGGGATCCACCGTCTGGATGCCGCCGCCGCTGCAGACGATCAGGCTCGCGCCGGGCTCGATGATGATGTCGCCCTCATTGACGATGGTCCCCGTCAGGCTGAGCGTGGCGCCGGATCTGATCACCAGCTTGGAACGGTTGCGGATAATGAGCGCCGTGCCCAGCTGCATGCTCTGCTCGATCACGTATTCTCCGGTGATCGTCGTGACCACGGACACCTTCTTGGTCGCGCGGATATCCATATATACCGGGCTGTCGCACACCTTCAAGCCGATCCATTCGTAAACGGAAAGCGCGGTGTTCAGCCTCGAGTAATCGTAATTTCCGTCGAGCCGGAGCAGGGCACACGAGATCAGCTTGTAGTAATCCTCAGCTGAGTCTCCCACGTCGATCCACATGCAGGCGGTCTGCTGATACATGTCTTTCCCGTCTCCGACGTTGAGCGGAGCCAGCATGGCCACCGGCCGGAAATCCGTGACCTCCCCCCTGGTATTCCGGGTGACCTCTCCCACGGTCGGCATGACAAGGCGTTTGTCTCCGGTATAAAGGTCAAACAGAGCGAAGCTGTAGCCTGCCGGCATTCCCAGGTTAGGCCCTGCCTGATGCAGGTCGATCTCATAAAACTTTTCCAGCGCCCGGCTGCAGTAGGCCGTCTGCGTTGCATTCAGTCCGCCGACACCGTTCGACAGACTCCGGGCGACCTCCTTGCCGTCACTCGACTTGAGATCAAACCCGATCCGCTGCCCGTCATAGGTATATAAGTCGAACAGCACCCCCTGATAGACGGAATAGAAATACCTGACGCTGTTGCCGAAAAATCCGCTGTACGGTATCCGGTTCACCGTAAACGTCTCCACGTTCCGTATGATATACGGTTTGAAGTCCTCCGGCGTGGTCAGCCCCGACTCATTGATCTGATTTACGTTCTGGAGAGGGAACATAAACCCGGTCTTTTCCATCGAAATGAAATAGGTATCGCCGCGGTAAGCCGTCATTCCCAGCATCAGCGCGCTGTCGGACACCAGATGCTCGGCAAAATGCTTGCCCCGTTCCTTATCAACGTTATTGATCTGCAGCGTGCTGAGATCCTCCGTCCAGTAAAAGGGTTCCTCATCCACCGCCGTGTAGGTCCCGGCCGCGCTCGCATAGCGGGACGGCGGGAGCAGCACCAGCAGCGCCGCGGCAGTCAGCAGCGCCGTTATCCTTTTGGCTGCTTTATGGTCAAAAAGCCTCATCGTTCTTCAGCTCCTTCCGGTCAGCGTTCGCGTCTGTTACGCTTCCATTTTGAACAGGCACACGAAGCCGGTCATTTCCAGGACCTCCTTGACCATGGGATTGGCGTGACGGATCGTGATATCACCGTTTTTCGCCTGCATTTTCACATATAAAAGCTTCAGGTTCCGAAGACCCGCCGAGGAAATATAATCCAGCTTCTCAAAGTTCAGGATCAGATCGTCGAAGCGGTCCGCCACCTGATCCATGACCTTCAGCGCGTCCTCCGCCGTGGCGGAATTCATTCTTCCCTCTAACAGCAGCTCGCCCGTGGTACCGTGATTAATCAGTTTGATCGTCATTTGCTCTTCCTTTTCTGTGATCAGTGCGACGCGTTGTACCGCATCAGGTCTTCCAGCGTGATGCTCAGCGTCGTTTCTCCGTATTCCTTCATCAGCTCGAAGCAGTTGAATTCCTCTGCGTCCGCGGCTTCCTCCATGAGCATCTTCATGAAGTCAAAGTCGCTGTCCCCGGCAGCCTCAGGCTCCTCCTTCGGGCCCTCCGCCTCCTCCTCAGCCAGCTGCTGCATGGCCTCCTCGTTGAAAATACTGCCCACGGCAACGCCTGCCGCTGCCGGCAGCACCTCCGCTGCGGGAGCTTCCGCGGCGAGCTGCGGCGCCTTCAGATACTCAGGACCCGCCTGGGCCTCCAGCTCGCTCTTCACGGAGCGGCGGATCTCCTCGACCATGGCATCGTAGCTGAACTTGCTCAGCCGCTCCATCAGCAGCTGGTCCACCGGCGAGGCGGCGTAAGTCTGCTGCGCGGGAGGCAGCTGCACCGGAGCCGACAGCGTCTGCTGCGGCCTCTCGGGGAGCTCCTCAAAGCGGACAGAGGCTTCCTCCTCCGGCGCGGAGAGCTCTTCGAAGAGCACCGCGGAGCTTTCTTCTGTAAGCGTCGGAGCCTTCTCCTGCTTTTCGGCGGGCTTTTTCTCTTCGGCCTCCCGCCGCTCCCGGGCCAGCTGCTCGGCAGCCGCCTGCTCGGCGCGGTAAGCCTCCGCGTCCACCTCCATAAAGGTCACGCTGCTGCGCTTCTGCGTCAGCGCCGGCGCGGTCTCCTTCTGTTCCTCGGCCCGCTTCCTTGCCATGCCGGCCACGGCAGCCTCATGCTTCGCGCGGCTCTTGCCGACAAGGCTTTCCCAGGCGGCTTCGCCGTATTCGCCGCCGAAATGGCGGTATTCGTAATCCTGGTCCTGGAACATCTCCACCACGTTCTCGGGGGTGGATATGGTGAAGGAGGACCGGCTTTGCGGGGACATGACCACGAAGGCCTGGCCGCGGGGCGCCGATACGATCTCCTCCTGCTCGTTCTCATTGATCCCGCCGGCCTTCGCGTAGAGCTTGCAGAGGTCGTCCATGTCGTTGGGCGCCAGAGCGAAAATGAAGCTGTACTGGCAGGCGTTGATGATGGCGGTGGATTTGCGGGCCAGCTCCTCGCTGCCCACAAAGTCCTTGATGTTCTGCGTGATGACGATCTGCATACCGTTGTACTTACGGATACGCTTGGCCAGCTGATACATGAAGTCCAGGGCCGCCGGGTATTTCGCGTCGATGAAAACGTGCGCCTCATCGATGACTACCACGATCTTCCGCTTGGTATGATGCCGCAGGTTGAAATCACGGTTTTTGATGATCTCGTTATCGATATATTTCAGCACCAGCAGCATCTGGGCATTGGCCACGGAGCCATTGCGGTTGGCCAGCAGGCTCTGGAAATTGAAGACCGTGAAGTTTTCGTCCGTGGTGATGGTGCTCGGGCCGTTCCAGATATTCGCGTTGCGGCCGCCGGTGGAGAATTTCGCCACGTAGTTGATCAGCATCCGGAGCATGCTGTGGATGTATTCGTTGTCCGTAGCCTGGAATTCCGAAAGGATCGCGTCGTACAGATCGTCGAAGATCGGGTAATCCTCCGGCTTCAGCGCGCTCAGGTTCGTCTCGCCCGAAATGCCCTTGTTCATGTACATCCGGTCGATCAGGGAATTCAGATACTCCAGCGAATCCTTGTCGCAGTCCGGCAGGATCTGCCGGAAGAATTCCTCCAGGAACTGCATGTGCGTCGCATAGCTTCCGGAGTTGCCTGCGGTCTCCTCATCGTCGTCCAGCGCGGTAATGATCTGGAAGGGGTTGATCCGGCCCTGGGTCGCGTTGCCCACGTTGATGAATTTGCCGTGGAGGTTGTGGGCCAGCTCGGTATATTCGTTTTCCGGGTCAAGGATAAAGATCTTGGAGTCGTCCACGGCCAGGTTGGCCAGCAGCGACTTGGTGGCGTAGGATTTACCGCAGCCGGATTTACCGACGATCACCATGTTCGAGTTGACGCGCTCGTTGTCCCGCTGGAAGAAATCCACGAAGACCGGCGTGCCGTCGGCGTCGCCGAGCTTGATGCCGCCCTTATCGCAGATGCTGGCGAAGATCCAGGGGAAGGCTGCCGCCACCGTATTGCTGGGGATGCCCCGGCCGCTTTTCTCAAAGGGGTCCCAGGCATTGATCTGGGAACCGATAAAGCCGTTCACCTGATCGAAGTCCATGCCGCTCAGACGGATGCCCTGCTCGGAATAGCAGCGGCGCACTGTCTTCTTCAGATTTCTGACCGCGGACTGATCGGTCTTCAGCTCCGTATTTCTGGTGTTGTGCGTAAGGATCGCGTCGTAGGCCGTGATATAGATATTGACGTCCAGCAGGACCTCGTTTTCGCCCTGCAGAGTCGCCAGCAGCTGGCTCAGCGTATCGATGTGCGCCTCCAGCTCCAGCCTGCGGGAATCCACGCCGGTGGCCATGAACTGGCCGCGCAGCTCCTGCAGGGAGCGGTCGATGCGGTGGGTCGCCTTGTCGCGCTCCATCGGCTTGCATTTGACCACGACCTTGGTGGCGGGGACCGTCATCACCGACGCCAGCCAGGCGTCGCCGACCTCCGCCGGGTAATTGAGCACCCGGAGGTTATGGGTCAGCAGGCCGTCGACCGTCGCCGTGCGGTGCTGGAAGCTGACGTCATGAGGCATGGCCCATTCCGCGTAGTCCTTCGGATCCAGCTTATCCACCTCCGCGGGGTCGAAGTCCAGCCCGTTGGAGTATTTCAGGAACAGCGCCAGCTCCCTGTCGTTCAGGCGGCGGGCCTTCATCTCGCCGTTCTGCAGCGCGCTCAGCGCCTGCTCCATCGACATATTCAGCTGCGAGCGGTCGCTGTTGTACAGCACGATATAGTAGTAAGGCTCGATGACCTTGTCGTTATGATTGATATTCCAGACGTCGCTGTAGCGGGACATCAGGATCTCGGCCCGGGACCGGTACTCCTCCTCCGTCAGCTCGCCGCTTTCGTAGGCCGCCGTCAGGGCGTTCATGCGGTCGTATTCGCCGTCCAGCTGATCCTCGTAGCGGACCGGCCGCTCCAGCTTGACGATATTCATCGAATAATCCATCGGAACGGCGCGCAGCACCCGGCCGAAGGCGTTCTCGATCGCGTTGTTTCTGCGGTGCTCCGAGAAGAAGCGGAACTCCACCGGCGGGATCTCCAGCACGGCGCCGAAATATTCGCCCGCGTATTCGATGAAGCCGTCGGCGATCTTCGTGAAGCCGATGATCTCCTTCATGGGATACGCGTCCGCCTGCTTTTTCTTGGCACGGCTCTGCTTTTTCGCCGCGCTCTGCTGCGCCCGCTTCAGCCAGATGGCATCGGCCTCTTCCTTGGTGGTCTCCTTGTTCTTCAGGATCTTGTCGTCGGCCTTGCGCTCCGCGGCCTCCGCCTTCAGACGGGCCTTGCGCTCCGCCGCGGTCTCCTCGGGCTCCTCGGGGACCTCCTCCACGGCAAATTCCTCCGGATTTTCCGCGCGGTACTGGAGCTCCAGCTCGTTCAGCTCCCGCTCCTCCGCGGGCCCGACCTCCGCCTCATTCTGCCGGATGAGCTTCGCGTCGGAGACGGTCCTGCGGAAATGATGCTTGTATCCGATATGCCGGCAGATCCGCATCAGGAAGGCGTAGTTCGGTTCGTCGATCCGGACCAGCAGCAGCACGGCCAGCAGGATCACCGCGATGGACCAGTACAGCTTTCCCGGAAGATCGGAAACCAAAACAAAGACGAAGACCACTGCCGCGATCAGTCCGAGGACCACGTCCGTCAGTGTCACGCCCTTAAAGAGCTCTATCTGGACTTTAGTTTTTCCGGGTATCAGCCGCATACCGCCAGCCTTCCTTTCCTAAAATGGTAAATGATCAATCGTCGTCATCTTCACTGTAATCGTGAGATTTATCCACCGGCTCCATGGCCCCCAGGCCGAGCTCCTTCTCGCTCTTTTCCAGCTGCACCATTTTCAGGCGCTCCTGGCGGCGATGCAGCAGCTCTTTCTCCTGCTTTTCTCTGATCTGGCTCTTTCGGTAGTCACCGTACTTGGAGCTGGCAGCGATCAGACCGCCGTTTTTCTTGGCAAAGTTGCTGTAATTGGAAAGGGCCGCCATCTTCTCGCTGGCCCAATCTCCCACGCTCGCGGCGGCGCCGTTGACCTTGGAGCCCACGAAGGAGTGGTCCCAGACGCCCTTGGCCATCTTGCCGGCGCCGCTCAGGGCCGCGCCGCCGATGGCCGCGCCCGCGCTGGCCACAGTGCTGAAGGCTTCTCCGGCCTTCGCGCTCATATCGCCGGAGCGGATAGCCGCCATACCTGCGTTGCCGGCCAGGATACCGGTGATCACTTCACTGAAGCGCTGGGCGGCTTCCATGGAGGCAATGATCATGACGACCTTTGCCGTGACGTTCAGGGTGATGCTGTTCGGGAAAAGGACCAGGCTGCTGTCGAGGATCATGGGGATGAACAGGATCACCAGCCGCATCGGGATGATGCAGCCGAAGATGCTGAACATCTGGATCGTGGTGGCCTGGATCCATTGCTTGAACATGCCGCCGTTATCCAGCGGCTTGAGGCCGGCGATCGGCGGCGCGATGATATAAAGCCCGATCAGGTTGAAGATCCGGGCGATGCAGTTGAAGATGCAGGTGAACAGATTTTTCAGAGTGAACCAGGCGGCCAGCGCGATGATCACATAGGAAATGCCGGCCAGACCGGTATTGAAATCGTCCGTCACCTGACCGAAGCTGTATATATTCTTGTCACCGCGGTAATAGGCGCCGCGGATCCCGTCCGTGATCTGCGGGTCCTGATTGTAGCGGCTGTTGCGGGCGGCGCTCAGGGTACCCATCAGGAAAATGATCCGGTCGATGGGAACGTTCTCATTGATCATCGCGCTCGCATCCTCGTTGACGATCCTTGAGAGCGGATAGAAGGCCTTATTGGTCTTCAGCATCTCCATGATCTCCAGGATCGTGGCCGAGCAGGCGTCGTAGACCTCTATGCTGTGCTCGATGCTGGGGTCTCCTGCCCGGTCCAGCTTGGCCAGCATGGACTGCCAGCTCTCACCGGTCGAATTGGGATAGGAGAAGTCGAACACCTGCTGCTGCTGAAGGAGCAGCAGATCCTCCCGGACGTCGTTGTAGCAGCTGTTCAGATTATAGCGGCTGTTGTAGGAGGCATTCAGGGAATAATTGCCGATCGTATTGTAGATACGGGCCATCGTGGAATACTGCTCGTCGGAAAAATCCATGGAGATCGGGACGTGCAGGGAGCCCGCGTTGCCGAACAGATAGCCCACCCGGTCGATCAGGGTATTCGTCAGGTTAAGGACCGACGTCATGGCAAAGGAGACCAGCAGGATGGTCAGACCGCTGCGGCCGGCGTCCAGCAGGATCACGCCGAGCGAGCGCTGCTCCTTCCCGTCGATATCGAAGCTCTTCTTGATCACGGCCACGATCGTCACGATGACGATGACCACAAAGCCGATCAGTGCCATGCCCCAATAGACCTGATTGATCCGGCTGTTGCCGAAGAACACGTCGATCAGGTACCGGTCCGAATTCTGGAAGACGACCGTGTCGCCTCCGGAGAATACTTCAAAAAACTGATAAACCACCTGCACGATCTTCAGCAGCGCGGACACCGCGTAATAACATATCTTCCCGAAGAAATTGCCGAGTGCCGATGATATCGCGTCGGTCACAATGCCGAACAAGCCATCCAGCACATCTCCTATCCAGTCAAACAAGGATGGGCCTCACTTTCCGATCAGCGAATTCTGAGTCTTTTTCTCGCGATCACAATATAAACGACCAAGCCGGCGGCGATCGCCGCCAGGATCAGGATAACCGTCACTACGTTGACGCTGTAATACACGCTGATGCTGAACCGGTACGTATTGGAATTCCCGGCAGCGTCCGTTACCGTGACCGTATAATTCCCGCCCGCGGTCAGCTTATCGGTATAGGGCATCTCCTTGCCGCTCCGGACGATGGTAACGGTATCGCCCTCCTGCCGGCCCAGGATCTCCACCGGGCCGTCGGCGTGACCGTTTTCCAGGTTCGTAAAGCTTAAGGTAGGCGCCGTGCGGTCCACCAGCACCTGCAGCGTGTAGTAGCGCTGGATCGTCTCGCAGCCGTAGCGGAGCTCATAGCTGCCCTCTTTGTTGAAGTCCGCAAAGTAGCCGGAGGAGGCGATTTCCTGCCCGTCCAGCTTCTGGGACGTGAGCCTAAAGCCCCCCGGCAGGCTGTAGCGCACCAGGTTGCCCGAGGCCGCGCCGATGATCGTGAAATCCACCGACCCGAGCTTCTCGCCGAATACGATCACGTACGCGCCCACGTCCCGGATGCAGGACGGATCCGAGCCGGAAAGCAGGGTCCCGTCCCGGTAGATCTTGCAGGTCATGCCGGAAGGCAGGTATACGCAGACCGGATCGTTCGTGATGATGCCCGAGGGCACGTTCATGCTGACCTCGGCATTGCCCATCAGGTAAATATAATTGCCCGCTGCCGGATCGTAATAGGTCCCGCTGCCGATCTCGACGCGGTTCTTCAGACCGCTCCCCCCGAGGGAAGCCGCCTTTGCCGCGTGGGGCATAAGGCACAGCAGAAGGGCCGCCAGCAGAAGAAGTTCCGTCAGTCTCGCTCTTTTCATGCCTCTCCCTCCAGGACGATGCGGTTGCGCTTCAGGATATCGTACGCCACTGCCTCCGCGCGGAAGACGTGGGACCGGAAGCCCTGCATATCCATTTTGCCCATCTGATAAAAGTCACATTTGTAAGAGGGCGTGTATTTCGTCATCAGCGGATAGTTGCCGAAGGTCACGATGATCGCGTTGCCCGTCGATTCCTTGTTGTTCAGCTTCTGCAGCTCGGAGGGATAGATGAGCGGACGGGTCTGCAGCGAATTCGACACGTTGACGTCGCCCTCCTTGGAGCCCGTGCCGGCGGAGGTGCTGACGGTACGCACCGTCTTGTTGCCGCAGAGCTCGGAAAATTCCTTGCAGGTGCCGATATCGTTGGAGCCGATGAACATCTTCATGGCGCAGTTGGATTTCACCACGTCGGCCACGCTCTCGCCGTAAATATTGTTCAGCTGCGCATAGCTCTGCACCACCATGTTGAACCAGATCTTGCGGCTCCGGCCTACGGTGATCATCTTGTCGAATTTCTCGATCTTCGGCATGTTGCCGAACTCATCCATGATGAAGTAGACGTTGCGGGGAAGGGAAAGGTCCTCCCGCGCGCTGGCCACCTTGATCAGGGCCTTATACATGCTCAGCACGAAAAGGGCCGCCAGACCGTGTCGGGTGTCCTTTTCATCCGGGATCTTCAGGAACAGGGCCGTAGGCTTATCGGCAAACTGCTCCGCGTGGATGTCGGTGGCGCTGGTCAGACCGCAGATCCCGCGGTCGTTGAAGAGGGTCAGCTTGTCGAAGGTGATGGACATATAGCTCGACATGGTCTGCTCGGCCGCCGCCAGCACCTGCCGGGAAAGCGTCACGGCCTGGGAGAGCGGATTCCGCCCCTCGAAATACCGCTTCAGCGCCTCGTAGTCGTTGTCGCTGTTCGTCAGGATCTTGTTCAGGTTGAAGAAATTGAATTTTTCCTTGGTCATGCCGAGGGCGGGGTTCTCGCTGTCCTCCAGCATGGCCAGGCAGGTCGCCAGCACGATGGAGCGGGCGCCCTTTTCCCAAAGAGGATCCTTGTCGTTGGTGATCGGGCAGATGCCGGACACCAGGTCGTTCAGGTCCTCGAACATTTCGTCGTAAATTTTCTGCTTGGCGACGGTGATGTCGTCCTCGCAGTGGTGCAGGTTGGCATAGGCCTTCCCGTTCCATTCGCACCAGTATTCCCCGTCCTCGCAGACGCCGTCGACCTTTTCGAGGTCCTCATACTGCGCCATGCTGTCCATATGGGCCACGATATTGTCGCCGGTATGGCAGTATTCCTGGTACATGTCCCAGATCGGGTCCAGCGGATTCCAGCGGGAGGAGGAATAGGTATCGCGCAGGTCGAGCACCAGCACCTCGTAGCCGCGGTCGTGCAGATAGCGGGAGTGCAGGTCGAAAAGCTCACCCTTGGGGTCCGTCATGATCATGCTGGAGCCGCAGTTCGTGGCCGCCAGCAGCTGGATCATGGGGTTGATGAAGGTCGTCGTCTTACCGGAGCCGGTGGAGCCGATGACCAGGGAGTGCGCGCCGGACATGAAGTTGACCTGCAGTCTGCCGCGTTTGTCGACGAGCGCGCGCACCGGCACGCCGTCCTTTTTCACGTTCTGCAGATCCTCGTAAAAGGCCGGCGGGAAATTCTTATCGCGTTCCTTGTCCGTCATGAAGCGGCTGTTTTCGAGAACGCTGATGATGTCGTCGTTTTTGGAGCCCTTGAGCAGCCCGCGCCGGCCGGTCGAAAACAGCCGGCTGCTGTTGATCATCAGGATGCAGCCGATGATCAGCAGCACCGCGATGCCGTACAGCCAGGTCTTCGGCTCAAAGAAGCGGGACAGGCTCCAGTCCATGCCCTCTCCCGCGAAAATGGCAGGTAAGCTCGAGAAGACGGAGTTCAGCAGATAACCGATCAGTCCGGTGATCAGGATCCCCGCCGCGGCAAGGAGAGCCAGCTGGGCCGTTTTTGCATTTTTGAACCAATCTCTCAAGTTTTTGAACATATTTCCCTACCTGTCAGCCGCCCGAAAGGGCGATCATAGTCAAATAATACAGAGTTTCAATTATAGCACGAAAGCCTTTGCGCCGAGATCCGGCGCAAAGGCTGAGCTTTAAGATCTTCTTCGGCGTGATGCCGCGGCATTACGAATTGTTGCTGACCCACTGGGCCATAACAGGCGTGAGCTGCTTCAGCACGACCATCAGAACGAAGATCAGCACGAAGCCGATGATGGCGTTCTTCAGATGGCTCTTGGCCTTCTCACGGTCCTGGGGCTCTTCTGCCTTGGCGAACTTGATGCCCAGCAGCACGCAGTACAGAGCGCCGACTGCGCCGACTACGGCGATCAGAGGCCACAGGATCTGATCCAGCAGGTTGATGATGGGCTCGACTACCTTGGAAAAGCCGGTCTGAGGGATCCCGTTTCCGCCCTCTCCGGCAGCAAAAGCGTTAGTTACAAACATCTGCGCGGACAGAAGCGCAGTGGAGGCCATAGCGGCAATACGAGTTTTATTGATCTTCATTTTTCTTTTCCTCCGGTGCCACAGCACCTAATAAATATTTGGCTTGATTATGCCACAAAAACCGCAGTATGTCAACGAAAATACCGCCTCTTATTGACGCGGCGGCGCCGGAACGGGCCCGTCATCCGTGCCGCCGGCTCCGGCTTTTCGGGCCCTTTTCCGCGCGTTCCCTCAGTGCTTTCCGCCGAGGTCCGGGCCGCTCTTCTTGCTGCCGACGTTCTTCTGCAGCTCCTGCTTCTCGGCAAGGCTCGTTTCGTGGTCGCCCTTCATGGTATCCAGGAAGCCGCCCAGGCTGAAGCCCTTCTCATCCTGTCTGTCCCGGTAGGTCTCGAACAGGAAGCGGGTCATATTGAGGCCGACCAGCCTGGTCACCAGCTTCCGGGTGGAGGGCTGCTCCGTGACCAGCTGCGTCATCTCTTCGGCAAACCTTTCGCAGTCGTCCGCGCCGGGGCCCTGGACGCTCTGCTTCAGGGCGTCGAGCTTTTCCGTGATCTTCCGGATCTCCAGATCCTTGATGCTGCGGGCAGATTCCTTCGCCTTCTCCTGGAACACGCCCTGAGGATTTTCCGCGATGAATTTCTCATGCTTTTCCTTCAGGGAGGCCGGGGTGTCGCCGGTATGGGCGGCGAATTTCTCTGCGGCCTGCTTCAGCTTGTCCGGCGCGTTCAGCTTCTCATACTGCTCGGCGGCCTTGTCGATATTCTTCTGCAGCTCTGCCTGCTTTTCCAGCTTTTCCGCGTATTTGTCGTACTCCCTGCAGCTGTCCAGGCCCAGGTTGGCGCCGAAGACCTTTCCGACGCTCTTCAGGAAGCTGTGGAAGCCGTAGACCACGGCGTTCGGCTTCTTCACCGGATCGAGCTTCGGCATCGTGACGTTTTGGAAGCTCTTTCCGGTCGCGGCGGTGCCTTCGCGGGTAAGCGGCTGCACCAGCACGGGCTCGGCGCCCGGGTCGGCCTTCGGCACGGCAAATACCGGCTCCTGTCTCACGTGCAGCAGCTTCCAGGCCTCCGGAGAATCCGCCTCGTGGACGTTGCCCTCCATATCCTGCAGCAGCAGCTCACCGGCGCCCTTCTGCGGGTCGATGTTGAAATGCCGCATGGTGCCCATCATATACTGGTCCCTGATCTGGGTGCGCAGGTAATCGACCGTCACGTTCAGGTCAGACACCCTCTCGTCCTCCATGGGCAGGGCGCCGATCACGTCGCGTATCTCGCTCTGAGAGAGCTTCATGAGCTCATCCATGTCCACCATCCCGCCGAGCTCGCTGGAAAGCAGATCCACGCGCTGCTGCAGCTGGGTACCGCGGGCCAGCAGAGGCTGGGTCAGCAGCGAATTTATCTTGTCGCCTTTTCCGGAAAATGACTCGCCCTCCTTGTAAAATTCCGTCAGGGCGCCGTATTCCGGCCACTTCTCCAGCAGCTCCTCATCGGTCATTTCCCGGGCGAGAAGGTTCTCGAACTCCGCGGCATGCTCCTGGGCGTATTTGACGGATTCTCTCCAGATCCGGCCCTTGACGGATTCCATCTGAGGCTTGATCTCCGCCTGCCGGTCCCGAAAAGGCTTTTCGAAGGCCGACTGCTCCGCCTTCAAGGTGTCCAGCTGCTTCAGCCCGCCGACCCTGCTCCGCGCCTCCGGGACCTGCTTTCCGTAGATCGACAGAGCGATATCCTCCGCCTGATATTTCGAAAGGCCCTCGACCTTGAAACCCGCCGGATCGAATTTGTCGTCCAGAACGGCCCGGAGAACGGCATCCGCCTGCAGTTCCTCCGCGCTCAGCTCCTTCCCCGCGTTCTCAGCCAGACGGCTCTCTAATTCCTTGCGGTTGTCCTTAACGTACTTGACCGTCTCCGCGATCAGCTCGGTCCGCTGCTGCTGGAGCTTGTCCATCTGGTCCCTGCGTGCCTGTATCTTAGCCTCGCAGGCGCTGTATTCATCGCCCAGGCTGACCATCGTGTCGATCAGCTCCTTGCCGCCGGGGACGTAATGGTCGGCAAAGGCCATGCTTCTCCATACCGCTCTGGGGCTTTGGATCCCCGCGGCCTCCAGGGCTCTGGCGCCGCGGCCGTTCCGGATCTCATTGCTTTCCCTGAAGACCGCCCGTCTGGCCGTCTCCCTTAAGGCTGCCTTGCGTTCCAGCGCCAGCTTGTCCGGCGAATAGGACGGATAACCGTTTTCCCGGATGAGCCGCGTGAGCGTATCCCGATCCGTGATCACCGTATGGTTGATGTTTTCTGTCTCGGCCTGTCTTGCTTCATAATCCGCCACAGTCGCCTGATAGGACTCCTCCCGCTCCTCCGGGGTGCCTTCCGCCTTATTCGGGTCGACTATGCCCGACCTGCCGATATGACTGCTAAAAAACATTATCGGACCTCCTTATACTGTAAAAAACGGTATTCTTTCTACCATTTTATTTGATCATAGCACACTATTCGGAAAATTTCAATCGTTTATTGCAATTTGCCCGGATTTCCTTCGCGAAGCCCGCCCATAGGCCCCAAGCCGCGGTCACCCGGCGTTTTCCGCGGACGGGCAGGCTTCTCCCGCACGCAAAAACCGGGGCCGGCGTAACGCCGGTCCCGGTCCTTCAGCATTTCCGGAAGTAACTTATCTCTTCTTCCACTCGTCGTACTGAGGCAGGTAAGCCTTCTCCTCATCGGAGAACTTGCGTAGGGTGTTGACCACTTCGCCGTTGTTGTACTTGCGGCTCTCAACGTCCTCGGTGGTACCCATAACGGTAACGTTCAGCTGTCTGTGACGGGCGCGAACGTGATCCCAGTCGATGAAGTAAACGTGAGCGAACTCACCGCCGTCCAGCTTGCCGTCCTTGATGGTCATGGTCTCGCTGCGGCCGAAGAATACGGAGCGCAGATGACCGTCGGTGTTCATGGAGGTGAAGTTGCCGGGTTCGTTGACGTAACGGCCGAACTGAGCATGCACGGGGCCGGGATGACGGTACTGATGTTCCTCGGCGAAGTCGGGGATCAGCTTCCGCATGATGTCCAGCAGGTCGTGCTGCAGGTATTCCAGATCGAAGGTGTCGAAGTCATGAGAGCACTCCTGGACCATAACGGAGCAGGTGGTGTGGTGGGAAGCGATGCAGACGGTGCCGTTCTTAACACCGGCCTCGGCCACGATCTTCATGATATCGGTGGTCACGTCGTGGAAGGTGGGGATCCAGCCTCTGGACTGGAGTTCGATCTCTTTCTGAACTACTTTGAATTCCATAAGATTTCTCCTTTGAAAATTAAATATCCTTTATGGCCAGGCAGGCCTCATAAAGCGCAGTGAATTTTTTATACTTCCGGTCGAAGTATTCCTTCCGGCCGGGCAGGTACTCCGCCTTCATGGCAACGCAGTCCTTTGCCGCTGCCTCCAGGCTGGCAAATCTGCCCGCGGATACCGCCGCGATCATCGCCGCGCCCAGCACCGCCGCGTCGGGCTCCTGAGGGACCCGTACCGGCAGGCCGGTGATATCCGCCTGCAGCTGACACCAGATGGGGCTCTTGGAGCCGCCGCCGGTGGCAATGATGGAGCTGGGCACCGTGCCCTTGGCCGCCATGGCTTCGCAGTTCTTCCGGAGCACGAAGGAAACGCCCTCCATCACCGCATGCGCCATCTCCTCGGTCTTCACGGAGGAGCTCAGGCCGTAGAACACGCCGGTAGCCCGGGGATCGAACTCGGGCGCATTTGCCCCGACCAGGTAAGGCAGGAACAGCAGCTCGTCCTCGCCGTGATCCTTCAGAGCTTCGTTCATCTCGCCGTAGCCCATGGTCCCCATGCAGGTCTTCCGGAACCATTCCAGGCTCACGCCGCCGCTCTCGGCCACCGCCAGCATCACGTAGCTGTCCGGCACGAAGCCGTAGTGGGTGGCGATACCGCTGTTGCGGTCGACCGGCTCCTGGCATCTCACCGCCAGCGCCATCACGGTACCGGTGGAAAGGGTCACCTGGCCGGAGGTCAGGTTCCCGGTGCCGATCATGCCGGCGAAGTGATCCAGGGTACCCACGTTGATCAGAGGCGCCTTGGCAAGACCCAGCTTCTTACACAGCTCGGCCTTCATCGGACCGGCCACGGTCAGGGGCTCCGCCAGCTCGGGCAGCTGATCCGCCCGGATGCCGCAGAAGCTCATCATTTCGGGCCAGTATTTCTTGCCGTAAATATCGAAGTAGCCGGTAAAGGTCGCGATGGACATGTCACCCAGCAGCTTTCCGGTGAGGGCATAGACCACGTAATCCTTCAGCATCAGGTATTTGTCCGCCGCCGCGAAAAGCTTTTCCTCATGACGCCTCAGCCAGAGGATCTTGGAGGCGGGCCAGGAGGAGGTCACGGCGGTCTGGCCGGTCAGCTTCTCCACCAGCTTCGGATCGAAGGCGGCGGAGATCTCCGCCACCTCCTGCTCCGAACGGGTATCCATCCAGCTCATCACCGGGCAAAGGGGCTTTCCGTCCTTCCCCAGCACCACCAGAGATTCGGCCTGACCGGTAAAGGCGATGGCGTCGATCTCTCCGCCGCCGGCCATTTCCCGGGCCTTGCCGATCAGCTCTGTCAGCTCTGCCACGTACTGCTCGCCGTCAAATTCCACGATGCCGCCCTCGCCGCTGTAGCGGATGGGGGTGGCCGCGGAGGCCAGGAGCTTCAGGTCGTTGCTGTACAGGCTGCACTTGGTATTGGTCGAGCCTAAATCAATTCCTGCAAACATATCCGTGCCCTTTCCTTAGAACACCAGATCGATGTCCATCAGCTTGCAGAAGTGCTTCACTTCTTCCACGTAGTTGCCGTAAGCCACGATCACGTGCTGGCAGCACACCGCATTGGCAAATTCCTCCACGGTGCAGGAATCCGGGAACACCTCCAGGCTGGGCAGCTGAGGGGCGGGATCGTCCCAGCCGAACTCATTCCAGGCAGCGGGCGTCTTGGCTTCCGCGGTATACATATGCATGCGGTAGCGGCCGTTGAAATAAGCCAGACGGCAGCAGGTCACGTAGCCGGTCTTCACCTTGGACTCGTTCAGCAGAGAAGCGTTCAGCAGGCCGAAGGCAGCGGGCAGCACGGTCACGTCGCCGTCGGTGGCGCTCTTCGGAACGAAGTCCGGCACGCCGATCAGCATGCTGTTCTCGAAGAATTCGTAGTATTCCAGGTAAGGCACCACCTGACCGGTCAGGTACTTCATGACCAGCTGGGTCAGCGCGCCCATGACGTCATTTTCCGGAATGGTCAGGATGTTGGTGTAGTGCTCCAGCAGCATGAAGACCATGGCGGGAGGGAAGCCCTCCAGCTTCTTCATGCCGTCCACGTCGATGAGGGTGATGGCCTCCCAGCCCCGCTCCTCGATCTTCTTCACGATGGCCAGAGCGTACTTTACGCCCTTCTCCACTACGCTGTCGTCGCAGGCCTTCTTGAAGGTCCAGTTGTTCTTGACGAAGGCGATGCCCTCAGCCACGGCCTTAGGATCCAGCTCCTCGGTGGCGCGGACCATCTCCAGCATCTCGTAGGGCTCCACCTCCACGCCGAACTGACCGCGCATGGAATTGCCCTCGAACTGGGTGCCGTACAGCAGCATATCCCGGTAGCCCATGGTACCGATGCGGGCGCTTCTGAGAGCAGCCTTGGCACGGGCAGCCACGATGAAGGCCTTGACCTTCTCAACGGGCAGCGGCTTCTTGACGATGCTGTAAATATAGGTGAAATCATAGCCCATGGCTTCCAGAGCGGGACGGATGGCGGTGGTACCGGCCTGGTCCGCGGTGGTCACCAGGTGACCGTTCTTCTCATACCAGCCGCACAGGCCCCACAGGACCATCGGCAAATGCTTGAAGGGATCGGTGACCCGGATCACGGCATGGGTGGGTACCCAACCGGCAACGCAGAGGATCAGGGAGTCCAGATCGACCGCGTTCAGCTTGGCAACAGCGGCATCCGCCGTCTTGTAGGCGGGATCGTCGATGACCAGACCGGCGTCTACCACGTCAGGCAGGACGGCTGCGATGGCGGCCAGCGCTTCGTCATGCTTCAGCTGCAGGCGCTCGATGGGGGTGTTTACTTCACCGAAACAAATAAAACCGGTTTTCTTCATGTCGTTTCTCCTTAGATTATTTCTGTCTGGCGTTCCAGGCATCACGGACAGCGCTGAT
Source organism: Lachnospiraceae bacterium (assembly GCA_045617825.1). Taxonomy (GTDB): domain Bacteria; phylum Bacillota; class Clostridia; order Lachnospirales; family Lachnospiraceae; genus UBA6987. Next base: position 1,278 of record JAZLJI010000074.1, on the reverse strand, counting down.
CATGGAATCGACCATGGCGTTTCTGGCTTCGCGGGTAGGCAGACCAACGATACCGCTGGAGGAGCCGGTAGCCTCGGCACCGGCGAAGATGTTGCGGTAAACGTCGTCATAGCACTTGATGCCGGCGCCCTGCAGGACCTGGATGTCCGGATTGACGTCCTTGACGGCCTTGATGGAGGCTTCCACGTATTCCTTGTCGGAGGCCTTGCCGGTGCCGATCAGCTCGCTGGGCTCGGCAACGATGATGTTGGGGTTCAGGTGAGCGACGGCGGAGGCTTCGGCGATGGAGTCGGCGCAGACGATGGTGGCCAGACCGACCTCGTCAGCCCGCTTGATGGCGGCATTCAGCTGAGCCAGGGTCAGAGGCTTCTCGCAGTGGTTCAGCATGACGCCCTCGGCGCCGGCTGCCACCAGAGACTCGGGCAGGATCTCCGCCAGGCCGCGGCCGGGCTTCAGGCTGTCCATGTGAGGGGCAAATACGTGGATGCGCTTGGTCGCAGCTTTTACTCTGCGGATATCCACGATAGGGGTAGTGAAGATGATATCCACGTCGTATTTCTCGGCAGCGGCATCCGCGGCCAGAGCCAGATCCAGAACATCATCACCGAACAGATAAGACTTGGGACCGATCTCAAAGAAAGGGGCCTTGATAGTGCAGTTTTTGATCATAATCCATCTCCCTATAATAGAAAGCATTTTCAGCGTCAGTATAGCAAAGCTTACCCGGCAAAGCAACCGGATTTTCCCGAAATTTACTGTTGATTTTTTTTCTGAACGGAATATAATACAGGCTAAAGCGAAAAGAAAATATTATTTTCGTAAGGAGAGTTTTTATGAAAGAAGAAGCTTGGATCAGAGCTCAGGAAGCTTACCAGATCGAATCCGAATGCATCGCCGACGCCCTCAAGGCCATGGACAAAGAGTCCTTCGGCAAGGCCGTCGAGGCCCTGAAGAACGCCCCCCGCATCGGCGCCGCCGGCTGCGGCCACTCCGGCATCGCCTGCCAGCACTTCTGCCATCTGATGTGCTGCATTGAACGTCCGGCAAGGTTTATTTCCCCGGCAGAAGCGATTCACGGAGCCAGCGGCTACCTCCAGCCGGGAGACGTGATGCTCTTTGCCTCCAGAGGCGGAAAAACCGGAGAACTTCTCCCCATCATAGACATCTGTAAAAAGAAAAATGTCAAGATTATCGCCCTTACGGAGAATCTTGAGTCACCTCTGGCCAAATCTGCCGATGCAGTCCTGAAGATGTTTGTTACCAGAGAGACCGACAAAT
>JAZLJI010000073.1:0-10701 GCA_045617825.1 Lachnospiraceae bacterium | reverse complement strand
CCCACCCCCGATCGGGGGTGGGGGCCGGTTCGGCGCGGAAGCTTATTTCAGCAGCTTGAATTTGCCGATGACGGGCAGCTCCTTGGCCTTGCCCTGAGCAGCGTTGATGATGCCCAGAATGGCCAGGACCAGAACGGCGATGCTGCCGATGCCGGAAACGATGCAGCCGAGGACGGGGATGACGTTCACAACGCCCAGAACGATCTCAGCGAGGAACAGCACCAGACCCTGATTGGCATGGAAGCGGGCGAACTTGGAATCCTTGGCGGCAAGAAGCGGGACCAGGAACAGCAGACCCAGATAAGAAAGAAGGGCCATGACCTTGTTCTGCTCGATATCCTGAGAATCGAATTCCGCGGTGGTATCGGGGGTGTTGTTGAGAGCGGCTACCTTATCGGTGAAGGCCTGCTCGGTCTTGGGGGCTTCAGCCTGGGGAGCTGCAAGGGGAGCGCCGCAGGAGGGGCAGAACGCAGTGCCGTCCTCTACCTGAGCGCCGCATTTGGGACAAAAAGCCATAATCGTATCTCCTTATGATAAATAAATTATAAAACTCAGTTCAGATTGAGCGCACCGTTGGTGAGCTGTTCAAAGAGCGCGGCGAAATCGATGTTCTCCAGACCGCCCACATTCTTCAGCAGGACCTTCGCCAGGATCCAAAGGACCAGGATCAGGATCAGACCGATGATCAGCCAGACCAGATGAGAACGGCTGAAGTTCTTCAGGTTCTTGTTCTTCGGGGCGAAGGACAGGATGATCTGGAACAGGAAGCCGATAACAGGCAGAGCAAACAGCAGGCTCAGCCAGAAGAAGGCGCCGGTGCTGAGCACCTTGGTGCTTCTTTCGTCCGCAGCGGGAGCGGCGGCCTTGGCAGGGGCGGGAGCGGCGGCCTTGGCAGGGGCGGGAGCCGGAGCAGGGGCAGGAGCCGGAGCCGGAGCAGGGGCAGGAGCCGGAGCAGGGGCAGGAGCCGGAGCAGGGGTGGGCTCGGCAGCCGGAACGGGCTCGGCAGCGGGAGCGGGCTCAGCGGAAACAGGCGTTCCGCAGTTGGTGCAGAAGACGTTCCCCTCAGGAATTTCGGCACCGCAGTTCGTGCAGAATGTTGACATAAGCTTGTCCTTTCCTCATAATGCTTTCACGTGTGATTTTATAGTATAAATATACCGATTGTCATCGTTAACATAGCATAACGCAGGGAAAAATACAAGATAAACGATAAAAAATGATTAAATTTTTGTGAACATTTTCCGGAGGCGGGTCCGGCCGCGGACGCTGCGGCTCCGGAAGGCGCTGCCCGGTCAGCCGCGCCCTCAGTCTTCCTTGTCGGCGTGGTAGACCTGACGCTTCATGGCCATGACGTCATCCGCCAGGTATTCGTCGTAGGTGGTGATCTTGTCGATGATCTTTCCGCCTACCAGCTCGATGATGCGGTTAGCCGTGGTCTGGACGATCTGATGGTCCCGGGAGGAGAAAAGGATCACGCCGGGGAAGCGGGTCATGCCGTTGTTGAGGGCGGTGATGCTTTCCATATCCAGATGGTTGGTGGGCTCGTCCATCACCAGCACGTTGGAGCCGGAGATCATCATCTTGGACAGCATGCAGCGCACCCGCTCGCCGCCGGACAGGACGTTCAGCTTCTTGATGCCGTCGTCGCCGGCGAAAAGCATCCGGCCCAGGAAGCCCCGGACGTAGGTCATATCCTTGATGGCGGAGTAGCCGGTCAGCCATTCGGTGATGGTCAGGTCGCTGGCAAATTCCGCGGAGGAATCCTTCGGGAAATAGGCTTGGGTGGTGGTCACGCCCCATTTGTATTCGCCGCTGTCGGGCTCGTCCTCGCCCATCAGGATCTGGAAGAGGGTGGTCTTGGCCAGTTCGTCGCTGCCCACAAAGGCGACCTTGTCATCGTGACGCAGAACGAAGCTCACGTCGTCCAGGATCTTCACGCCCTGCACGGTCTTGGTCAGATGCTTCACCTCCAGCACCTCGTTGCCGATGGTCCGCTCGGGCCGGAAGTCGATATAGGGGTATTTGCGGCTGGAGGGGCGGATGTCGTCCAGCTGGATCTTCTCCAGGGCCCGCTTGCGGGAGGTGGCCTGCTTGGACTTGGAGGCATTTGCCGCGAAGCGCTGGATGAATTCCTGCAGCTCCTTGATCTGCTCCTCCTTCTTCTTGTTGGCCTCCTTCATCTGGCGGATGCGCAGCTGGCTGGATTCGTACCAGAAATCGTAGTTGCCCGCGTACAGCTGGATCTTGGCGTAGTCGATGTCCGCGATCATGGTGCAGACCTTATTCAGGAAATACCGGTCGTGGGAGACCACGATCACGGTGTTCTCGAAGTTGATCAGGAATTCCTCCAGCCAGGCGATGGCGGCCAGATCCAGATGGTTGGTGGGCTCGTCGAGCAGCAGGATGTCGGGATTGCCGAAGAGGGCCTGGGCCAGCAGCACCTTCACCTTCTCCGCACCGGACAGCTCCTTCATCAGTTTGTCGTGGAGCTCGGTCTCGATGCCCAGACCGTTCAACAGGGCGGCGGCGTCGCTTTCCGCCTCCCAGCCGTTCATCTCGGCAAATTCCGTCTCCAGCTCGCTGGCCCGGATCCCGTCCTCATCGGAGAAATCCGGCTTGGCGTAAAGGGCGTCCTTTTCCTTCATGACCTCGAACAGCCGGGGATTGCCCAGCATGACGGTCTCCAGCACGGGATGCTCGTCATAGGCGAAGTGGTCCTGCTTGAGGACGCTGATCCGTTCGCCGGGGGTAACGAAGACGTCGCCGCTCGAGGGCTCCAGCTCACCGGTCAGGACCTTGAGAAAGGTGGATTTGCCGGCGCCGTTGGCACCGATCAGTCCGTAGCATTCGCCGGGGACGAACTTGACGTTCACATCTTCAAATAAAGGCGTTTTTCCGAAACGCACCGAAACATTGCTGACAGTAATCATGAAACATTCCTCCGTTCACGAAAGTTTATTTTCTCAATAAAACGAAAAAAAAGCAAGCACTTTTTTCTCACAAAAAGCTCAGACTTTTTTCACTTGTTTTTTTCCTTTTCCGGGGCTATAATAAGTAGGTCTTGAGGAGGGCTGTTTTTATGCAGAAATATGAAAAGCCTGCCGAGAGCGCCGGAAGCGGCTCAGGCCGCACGGAGGCAGACCGCGGAGCGTTGGTATCGGCGGATGCCCGGGCGCATCGGGAGCATTTGAAAAATATCAAGCAGCACAAGAAAAAGAAGAGGAAGCAGATCATCGGGCTGTGCCTGGAGGTCCTGCTGCTGTGCATCGTGATCGTGGGCTACTACGGCGTATCGTTCGCGGAGGAGGTCTTCGGGATGTTCCAGCGTCCCTCGGAGACCGCGCGTCAGACGGAGGCCCGCACGCTGCCAGGCCTGCCCTATATCGGACCCGGCGACACTGATCCGGAGCATACCCGCTCCGGTGAGGGAGAGACCAGAGAGGTCGTCATCGTGACCGACGCGGAGGGCAAGAGCACGGAGGTGGAGATCGACCCCGAGTACACCAATCCGGCGCCCAAGGAGGACGACGTCCGGAAATCCGGCTTCAGAACGCTGCTGGTCTACGGCGTGGATGCCCGGGATTCCAAGACGCTGACGAAGAATACCCAGGGCGACGTCATCATCATCGCCTCCATCAATATGAATTCCTATGAGGTCCGGCTGGCCTCGGTCTACCGGGATTATTTCTTTGAGCCCACCAGCGGATACCAGTGCAAGATCACGGACTCCTATGCCCGCTTCGGCGCCGAGTATACCATGCAGGCGCTGAACACCAACCTGGACCTGCAGATCATGGACTGCGTCACGGTCAACTGGATGGTGGTGGCGGACCTGGTGGATATGATGGGCGGTCTGGACATCGACATGACGGCGGCCGAGGCGGAAGCCCTGGACCAGTTCGTATGGGAGACCATGAAGGCCACCGGCAGGACGGCGGGAGCGTCGATCGAGTACAAGGACGGCATCCAGCATCTGAACGGCGTGCAGGTGGTCTGCTACGGCCGTATCCGCAAGGGCGTCGGCGATGATTTCGCCCGGACGCAGCGGCAGCGGAAGTGCATCGATCTGGCGCTGAGGAAGCTGCAGACCATGAAGTTCAGCACCATCATGAACATGGTGAAAAAGGTCGCGTCGGAGATGTTCACCACGCTGGACAATGCCGAGATGCTGACGCTGGCCTCCGACGTGTTCCGGTACCGCATCACGCAGAACGCGGGCTTCCCCTTCAAGTACTACGCGCGGGAGTTTATCAGCGCGGACGACCTGGAGGCCAACGTGAAGCAGCTGCACGAGTTCCTGTATAACGAGAAGGACTACGAGCCCTCCGCCAATATCAAGCGGCTGGCCGAGCTGCACGCGAAGCAGATCGAAAAGGAAAAGTCCGGACACTGAAAGTTTTCCTTTTTTTCACAATTTTACACAGTTTCAACACAAATGTCTGCTATGCTCCGATCATCAGGAGTTCAGCAGACATTTGGCATTTTTCGGAAAATGCCGGATGGGCGGCTTTGCGATAAGGAGGTGTCCCGATGGAAGAATGGGAAAAGGATATGAACGCCGGACCGGAAGACGGACAGACGGAGGATCCCCGCGCTCAGGCGGAGAAGGCGATACAGGAGGCTAAGGCCGCCGAGATGGCCAGACAGCAGCAGGAGCTGCGGGAACGGGAGCAGCAGCTGATCGACGCCTACCGGCTCCAGCAGGAGACCAGAGAACGGCAGATCAAGGAAGCGGAGGCCGTCCGCGAGGAGGCCAGACTGCAGGCGGAGGCCGCCGCGAGGGCCGCTGTCGAGAAGGCGAACGCGGAGAAAAAGGCCCGGAAGAAGAAGGGACTCAAGATCGCGGGCATTTGCCTGGCGGTGCTGGTGCTGGTGAGCGGCGTGGGCCTGCTCGCCGGAAGCCTGTTCAGCCGGTACAGGGCCATGCAGGAGGAAAACGAGCAGTATTCCCGGGAGGCCGAGGAGGCGGAACGGCGGCAGGCCGAGGAAAACCGGCAGCGTCCGACGGAGCCGGCGGAGGAATCGGCGACCCGGGTGCCGGAGACCAAGAACACTTCTCCGTCCGTGATCGCCCGGGAGAGCCGGGAGGCCGGAAGTCTGAACGTGGCGCTGACGGACGTGTCGGACATCGTGGCGGACGCGCTGCCCTCCGTGGTCTCCATCGAGGTGACCGCGATGGTGACCAGCTTCTACCGTCAGTATGAGACGAAGGGGGCCGGCAGCGGCATCATCATCGGCGAGAACGGCGACGAGCTGTGGATCGTGACCAACCATCACGTGATCGAGGACGCCAACGCCATCGCGGTGGTGTTCTGCGACGGCAAGCGATACGAGGCGTACCTCAAGGGCACCAGCCAGGCGGACGATCTGGCGGTGCTGGGCATCAAACTGGAAAATATCCCGAAGGAGACGCTGGACGAGATCCGCATCATCCGCATCGGGGATTCGGATACTCTGAAGCTGGGCCAGGGCGTGATCGCCATCGGCAACGCCATGGGCTGGGGTCAGAGCGTGACCACCGGTGTGGTCAGCGGCCTGAACCGCGAGGTGACCTTCAGCGACGGCACCAAGATGTATCTGCTGCAGACCAGCGCGGCCATCAACCCCGGCAACAGCGGCGGCGCGCTGCTGAACAGCAGCGGCGAGCTGATCGGCATCAACAACTCCAAGTACTCCGATACGGACGTGGAGGGCGTGGGCTTTGCCATTCCCATTTCCAGCGTGAAGGAGATCATGGCGGAGCTTTCCCTGAAGGAGCCCCGGCTGCCTGTGAGCGAAGCGGACTTCCCTTATCTGGGCGCGACCTTCAAGGACCTGTCCAGCAGCTATATGCAGGCCTACGGCATGCCCACCGGCGCCTTCGTGTACGAGGTGGGAGAGAAGTCTCCGGCGGCCGAGGCCGGACTGCTCAGCTACGATATCATCACCAAGCTGGACGACGTCACGATCATCGATTATCAGAGCCTGGTGGACGAGCTGCAGTACCATACCGGCGGCAGCACCGTTACTCTGACCGTCATGCGGCTGAACCACGGCCGGTACGAGGAAAAGCAGCTCAGCGTGACCCTGGGCTACAAAAAGGACTATAACTGAGAAGGGTAAAAAAAGTACTTGCATTTCTGCGGGGACTAAGTATAATATCCTTAGAGTCTATGTGCAAAGGAGGATTTTGACATGGCATATAAGATTGGTGATTCTTGCATCAGCTGCGGAAGCTGCGCTGGTAACTGCCCCGTAGGTGCTATCGCCGAAGGCGACGGCAAGTACGAGATCAATGCCGATATGTGCGTTGAGTGCGGTGCTTGCGCCGGCAACTGCCCCGTAGGTGCTATCGAGCAGGAGTAAAAACGCGTCAGAGATGCGCCGGCTGCAAGGCCGGCGCATTTTTCATATCTGCCGAGGACCCCGCGGGACCTCGGGGTGCCCTGCCGCGGCTGCCGCGGCTTCAAGGCTTCCCTGGACGGGGAGCGAGCTTACTGAGAGGTCAATATGTTCTGGATCGAATATACCCTGCACGGAGCGCCCGAGGCGGAGGATGCCCTCTGCGGGCTGCTGGCGGAGCTGGGAGTGGAAAGCCTGGAGATCGAAGGGGGACTGCCCCCGACAGCCGAGGAGATGGAGGAGATGTTTGCCGACAGCGCCCCCGAGCTGCAGCCGGACGAGCTTCCGGAGGAGTGCTGGATCCGCTTTTACCTGCACCCGGACTGGGACCGGGACGAGGGCGCGGCCGAGCCGCAGGAGGAGACCGGTGCCGAGGACGATTCCTATACCGTCCACGACAGGCGCCTTTCTGCGGAGGAGATCTTCGCCTTTGAGCAGCAGCTGCGGGACGGCCTGGCGGTGCTGCAGGAGAAGGGCCTTGCCGGACTGAGTCTGGAGATCGGCGAATCCCGCGAGGAGGACTGGCGGGATGCCTGGAAGAAATATTACAAGCCGCAGCAGGTGGGCGGTTTCCTGATCAGACCCGGCTGGGAAGAGGTGCCGGAGGCCTTCCGGACCGCGTTGGCGGAGGGAAGCCTGACTCTGCTGACCATGGAGCCCGGGACCGCCTTCGGGACGGGGGGCCATGCCTCCACCCGCATCCTGCTGCGGGCGCTGGAGAAGTATCTGCAGCCGGGCGATACCCTGCTGGATATCGGGACCGGCAGCGGGATCCTGGCCATCGGCGGACTGCTTAAGGGCGCGTCCTTCGCGGCGGGCACCGAGCTGGATCCGGCCGCCGCCGGCGTGGTGGCGGAGAACCTGCGGCTGAACAGCCTCGCCCCGGAGCGCTTTCTGCTGGTGCAGGGCAACGTCCTGAACGACGGAGCCGTGCGGGAGACCCTGCGGCGGCAGGGCCCGACCTATCGGATCGTGCTGGCCAATATCCTGGCCCCGGTGATCGAGGCGCTGGCGGCGCCCGGAGAGGCGGACAGCTTCGCCCCTGTGGGCGGCCTGTTTCTGGCCTCGGGTATCATCGATACGCGGCTGGAGGAGGTCCTTTCGGCTCTCGCGGCAAATCCTGCCTGGGAGCTGCTGGAGGTCATGGCCGAGGAGGAGTGGCGGGGCATCGCGGCCCGAAGAGTCCGCTGAGCGGACAAATGCAGAGGAAGGTGAACGATATGACGGAAGTGGAACGGATATTACGGACGAGACCGGAGCTGACCGAGGACTACCTGCGGGAGGAGGTCCGCTGCGGCTTCAGGGTCACGACGGAACGCAAAAGGATCTGGATCATTCTGCTGGATCTGCTGCTGGAGCTGGACCGGGTCTGCCGGAAGCACCATCTGCAGTACAGCCTGACCTACGGCTCCCTGCTGGGCGCCGTGCGGCACGGCGGCTTCATCCCCTGGGATGACGATTTCGACGTGAACATGCCCCGGGAGGACTACGAAAAGCTGATGAGCCTCAAGGGGGAATTTGCCGCGCCTTATTTTCTGCAGTGCCCCGGCGAGGACCACGGCTATTACTATTCCTTCCTGAAGCTCCGGAACAGCAATACCACCTCCTACACCCCTCTTTTTGCCTATCAGGGCTTCAATATGGGGATGATGCTGGATATCTTCCCGCTGGACGCCTGGGAATTCGAGGCGGGCAAGGAGGTCTACCGGAAGATCGACGCCATCAACAAGGACAATTCCTGCTTCATGCGGCGCTCGCATCCGGCTCTGGACGAGCAGCAGCGGAAGCGGGCAGAGGCCTGGAGCGGCCGGGATCCCCGGGAAAACCTGCGGGAGATGACCCGCCTGGCCACCGGCTGGCGGGGACAGAAGACCGGCTGGCTGTCCAACGGGGTCTCCACCGCCGACAGCTACCTCAAGAACGTTTACCCCGCGGAGATCTTCCGCGGCTATCGGCGGGTGCCCTTCGAAATGCTGTCCCTGCCGATCCCGGAGGGCTTCGATGCCTACCTCGCGATCCTCTACGGCTGCTACAGGGTCTTCCCTCCGGCGGAGGAGCGGGGCAACTGGCATCTGGAATTCGGCGTGGATACGGATACGCCCTACCGGGAAAGCCTGATCCGGGACGGGATCCTGAAGGAGTGAAACGCCATCAGACGACAGGAAAATGCTGAAAAGCCCATGAGGCTGAATGGAATCTAAGAGAATGCAGCCGCCTGTGGGAAATTCCCAAGTTGATTCCATTGCAAATCCCACAGTTAGACCCGCTGGGATTTAGTTTGAGAATACAAGTGGAATTAAGTCTGAAATGCTACAGTATGATGGCAGAAATTAGCCTGGAAAGGGAGAAAATCAACCGAAAACAAGCAAGAAACAAAAAAGACTGGTACGCTAAGCGCCCTGAAACGCAAAACGTCTCAGGGTAAATCCAACCAATGAAGGACTTACTTTGGGAAGGATTACAGGCCTTTCTTCAGGTCGGCAATACCTTTAAGAAGCCGAGGAGATTGAATGACCATATCCGGTTCAATGCGGTGCACACCCAGGGCATTTGCCAACTGCTCCGAATACATGAACGAGAACAGGTCAAACGGGGTTTTGCCTTTATAGAGCTCTCTGCTGACAGAATTCACATGGGAAAAAATCAGGTTGACCGTGTCTTGTGTAAAGTCATCGAAGGATGAGCCTTTGGGGACGATGTCCCGGAAAAGCGTGTGATTTTTTTCAATCTGCGGTTTTTGCGCGGGGGACATCGGATCACAGAAAAACAACCTAATTTCCTGCGTATTTTCCCGGTCGTTTTCAAAGGCCGAAACATTGGCGAACTCTCCGCCGTTATCTGCAAGAAGCACGGCGAAGGTATCTTTGACGGAAAGACCGAGAGCACGAATACTGTCCTTTAACGCAGCAAACTTTTCGGATGCCTGCAGCGTCGTTTTATCATCAAGAAGCAGCCCCGTCATAAAGTTGCAGGAAGTGAAGTGAATGGTCAAGATGACCTTTCCGCCGATTCGACCGATAAGGGTATCCAGCTCCACGTGGCGATCAGGTTTTTCCTGTTCGAGGTATAAACAAAAATCGTCGTAGGAGCGGTTCACTTTAACACCCTTGGGAACATAATCATGCGGCTTGGACTTGCGCGGCTTGAACTTGACGGCACGCGGTAAATCTGTCAGCGTTGCAGAATAGTACCCTCGATGAAAGTGCCGGTATACGGTGCTTTTAGAGCAGTGAATACCATCGGAGTTCGCCATGATATGATAAATATGCTGCCCATTTTTCAGCCCGTCCGTAATGATTTTATCAGCATCATAAAAATCGGACTTGTTCAGGGGAGTTCCCTCTCTGGCTTCTGAAAGTGTAGTCCGGTATTCATTATGGGCTGATGCATGGCGATAAAGGAAATGGACGAAGTGACAAGCTGATGAATGTCTTTTGGAACATCCATTGCAGACAAAGGGTGATTTGAGGAGTTCAGAGCAAGGCTCTTTTGCTGAGGTATAGCTGTTTTTGTGTTCTTGCCGATGATGCTTGACCTCATAAGAAATCGTGGTTGGATCTTTGCCGAGGAGCTTTGCGATAGCCTTAAAAGTCATTTTCTTTTCAAGGCATTCTTCAATTTCCTTGCGGTCCTCTGCGGTAAGGTGCTTGTGCTTCTTTGAGTCGATTGCGTTTGCCATAGTGGCCTCCTTTTCTGGAATATTTCCCAGACTTAATTCAGCCACAAAATCTTTCCCAATGTAAGTCCCACCTCAATTCCTACTGTGGGATTTACTTTGGGAATTAACCAAGGAAATGTAAAAAATCGCATAATAAAAAGATAACTTGACAATGCGTAATCTCATCGGTACAATTAGAATCAATGAACACCTTCGTTAAAACAGAACATTGTTCATTTGCTTGAACCCACGAAAACCATTTTCATACCGTTTGAGGAGGTCCACCCATGAAAAAACGCTGTCTTGCCCTGCTTCTGGCGCTCATTCTGTGCCTGAACTTAACGGAGCCTGCCGCTTATGCCGCTGAAATTCCCGCGGCTGACAGCGCTGCCGAGGTTACACATTCGTATCCCGCCAGCTCTGCGGAGACTCCTGCTGCCGCCGGGAAATCCGACGGTTCTGAAACGTTCATCTCGGAGGAGAGCACTTCGCCCTATACCTCTGCGGGCCTTACCGATTCCGCCATTCTCTGCGAGCTTCCGGCCCTCAGAGAGGCCTCTTCCAAACACTTTGCGCTGGCGGACGGCAGGCGGGCGTCTGTTTTGTACGGCATCACGGTACATGAGCAGACGGCTTCCGGCGAATGGCTGCCGATCAATAAC
>JAZLJI010000072.1:0-7597 GCA_045617825.1 Lachnospiraceae bacterium | reverse complement strand
GGATATCTCCGCCCCGGGCGCTGTTGTTTTATTCTTCAATTCGTCTGGAGCCTGCGGTGCCAGCCCAGTCTTCGGTTCTCGAAGGGCTTCCGGTCCAGGACGAAATCGAAGGTCATTTCTTCTTTTATGTCTACTCTCCCGCCGTTCTCATCGGTAACGTAGCCCTCGTAGCGCAGGGTGGTCTGACCTTTATGCACCTCTCCGGATACCTCGATATGATGCGGCTTATCCATCGGATAGGCATAGATCTTCCGCACGGTACCGTCATTCCACAAATGCAGCTGCAGCAAATGCAGTTCCAGGCTCGGCGCTATACCGACAAAATCGCACCCGGCGAAGGTGTACATGATAACTTCCATGTATCGGTCCTCCGCTGCCCCGATCGGTCTGCCCTTCCCGATCTGCACGTCGGCATTATAACGATTGTGGATCACAAAAGCCAGAATGAACGCCGCTGCGGCGGCAAGAAGGCCCCATAAGATCCGTTTCAGCCATTTGCCTTTTTTCTCGGAGCTTTTCTGCAGCTCCACGATCGTCTCCTCTGCCTTTTCCCGATACTCCTCGGTTTCGACCCGCTCCCCGCTCAGCAGCTCATTTGCCGTGATGCCCAGCGTCTCGCAGACCGCCAGCATCAGGGACGCGTCCGGAAGGCTCTTTCCGTTCTCCCATTTGGACACCGCCACGTGAGACACCCCCACGCTTTCCGCGACCTGCGCCTGCGTCATTCCCTTTTCCTGCCTGCATCGGGCAAGGAAGCTTCCGATCTTTTCCTGGTCCATAAGTCTTCAGTGAGCGGCCTGCCGGGTCCCGCTGACGGCACCCGCGCTCCGCGCGCTCTTCCTCCTGCCCCTCATTATAGGGAAAATCATCCCGCAGGCAATAAACCGTTGGTTAAATGCGGCTGTCATTTGAGGAAAGAGGCGATTTTTCTCAGTGTCCCTTCCCGCTTTCTCGGCGGCAAACGGTCTTCTACTGCCTGTCGTAATACTTCTTCCCGGCATCCGGCAGGAAATAGGTGCGGATGTAGCCGTCCTTGGAGAGCACGGCAAATTCATTGGTGGCCTCCACGTAATACACGAAGTCGCCGTCCTCCTTCTCGGTCTTATGCAGCGCCGCCGGATTGTTGATCACGTCGCAGGCGGCCTTCTGGTAGGCCTCCGCCGAGGGGAAGCCCATGTCCTTGCCGTGCTTGTCGTAGTGCTGGTTCAGCAGGGATTTGCTGCGGAATTTGTAGGTCACGTAGGCCTTGGTCTCCGCCTGCGTGGCTTTCGTTTCGGCCTGCGTGGCCTTGGTCTCCGCCTGTGTGGCCTTCGTTTCCGCCTGCGTGGCTTTTGTCTCCGCCTGTGTGGCCTTGGTCTCCGCCTGCGTGGCCTTCGTTTCGGCCTGCGTGGCCTTGGTCTCTATCTGTACGGTCTTTGTCTCGGTGGGGTCCCCCACGTAGGCGGAGTGCTCCGTCTCCGCGCCGCCGATCCCCAGCAGCTCCGGCAGGCTCAGCTTCCCGCTGAGGAGCATGACCAGGACCACCGCGATCAGCAGGACCGTCAGGATCTTTTTCTTATCCCATTTTATCTTCTTGCCGCCCTGTCCGGCGGAACGCTTTTCACTCATGCCGCTTTTCCTCCTCATAACGTCTCCGGGCCTCGTTCAGGCTCATTCGGTTCGCGCCTCCGGCGAGATCCCGCTCCCGCCGCTGCAGGGGATCGTCCTCCCAGCCGCAGACCGGGCAGATATCATAGCCGTGCCGCTCCGGAAAATAGTATTTGCCGCAGACGGGGCAGAGGCGCTCCGGCTCCTCCTCCAGGTAGGCCACCGTCTTGCCCTGCCGTACCGCGTAGGCGATCTCCGAGCGGGTGCTGTCCCCGATATAGCCGTTCTTGTTGATCACGAAGATGCCGTCCGCCATGTCGATCTTCCGCTTGTGCATGTCGTCCAGCATGGCCTTCGTTTCGCTCACCGCGTCCTCGCCCAGGCCGGCCCAGACCTCCTCGTCGCCGGCGTGGCCGAACAGCCCCACCGAGATCACGATATACCCCTTCAGGGTCAGCAGTTTCTGCGCCGCCATGAATTCCTCTTTGAACCTGGTGCTCCCGCACAGGGTCACCACAGGGTAACGTCCTTCCATATAAGCCTCCTTTTCCGTTTACAGGATAGCGCAAAATCCTCCGCATTTCAACCGCATGCCGCAAGTTTCTCCTTGCTTTTTCCTGCATATCCGATATAATGAAATCCTATTCTACCATCGAAAATTCGATTTTGGCCTATTTACCAAAGTGAAATCGAAAGGAGTTTACCCCATGAAACAAGCGATCAAGACTCTCAGTCTGAACACGAAGGCGCTGCCCGCTGAGCCGCTGTATCAGAAGATCCTGCCCATCATCCGCAAGCGCGTGGAGGACCGCTCGGCCACGAGGGTGCTGGAAAATGCCCCCGCCGACCTGACCCTCCTGCTGAAGCTGGATCCCGTTCTGGCAAAGGAATGCTTCCGCTTGGCCGACTGCGCCGAGGGCATCGAGGTCGCCGGCGGGGATTTCCTGGGCATCATGTACGGGCTCGGTCAGTTCCTGCATAAATCCCTCTACCGTCACGAGGGCATGATCCCCGCCGCCTGGCGCGGCACGGAGGTGCCCGACTGCGATATGCGCTTCGTCTATTTCGCCAACCATTTCGAGAACTGGTACCAGCGCTGCACGGCGGACGAGGTCCGGGAGCAGCTGGAGGACCTGATCCTCTGGGGCATCAACGGCCTGCAGACCGGTCTGCCCGCCATCAACCTGACCAGCTGGGACGATCCGGATTTCCCGCGCTGCAAGGCCCTGTACGTGAAGCTGCTGAAGACCGCCAAGGAGCTGGGGCTCAAGCTCTTCGCCAGCTCCAGCTTCATGGATTTCAAGAAGCCCGATCCGACGCTGGCCGCCGACAAGAAATATCTGGTATCCAAGACCGGCAATCCCATTTGCCCGCACAAGCCCGGCGCCGTGGAGTATATCATCAAGAAGATGAGCGTCCCCATGGAGATCTGGACGGAGGTAGGCGTCGATTATTTCCTGTTCTGGCCCTATGACGAGGGCGGCTGCTCCTGCGACAAATGCTGGCCCTGGGGCGCGAAGGGCTTCTACGACAGCAGCCGCATCCTGGCGGATTACGTGCGGGAGAAGCTGCCGAACGTCACCATCGGCCTCAGCACCTGGTATTTCGGCCGCGGCGAATACCAGAAGGACGAGTGGGATCTGTTCTACAGGCGCCTGCAGGAGGATGAGGCCGCCGGTAAGGCCTGGGTCCAGTTCCTGCTGATGGAGACCCGGGACGACGTGCCCGCGCAGCATTATCCGGTGGACCACGGCGCCCCTACGCCGCACGTGAAGATGTACACCTTCCCCGAGCCCTCCATGACCGGCGTGACCCCCTGGGGCGGCTTCGGCGCCATCTGCACGCCCCGCCTGATGAAGCGGCAGGAAGGCCCCTTCATGCCCTTCTGCAACGGCGGCTACATGTACACCGAGGGGATCTTCGACGACATGAACAAGGTCGTCATGGCCGGTCTGTTCTGGAAGCGGGACCGCTCCACCGACGAGACCCTGACGGACTACTGCAATTACGAATACAAGGGCATCGACCCTCAGGACCTGATCAGGCTGATCGAGCTCTTCGAGGACAGCCAGGATTATACCAACCGCTTCGACAAGAAGCCCTGCCCGCTGCATTTCTCCGAGGAGGCCTGGGAACTGGCTCAGAAAATGGACGCGGGGGCGGATCCCGAGACCCGTACCTACTGGAAATGGCGCATCGCCTACATCCGCGCCTACCTGGATATGGTGCGGTATAAGAACTGCGCCGCCGCCGGCTGGCCCTATGAGAAATACGTCGGCGCCGGGATGCGGACCTTCTGGGGCGAATTCCTCAACGACGATCCCACGGCCTGCGCGTACATGGCGGAGCTGATCCGCTACTACAAGGCTTCCGAATATCCGGATCCCACCCTCTTCGGCCACGCCGCCGTGCGTCCTCCGCTGTTCAACACTCCGGATCCGGCGAAGACCGCGGACGATCCGAACTTCACCCTTTGATCTTCCTGCGCCCCGCGCACAGGCCGCGGCGGGCCCCCGGGGAGCCCCCCGCGGCATCGGGGCAGAGAAAGGAGCACCGTAATGAATCAAATGATCAAGACCCTCAGTCTGAATACCCTGCAGCTGCCGGCCGAGCCGCTGTATCAGAAGGTCCTGCCCATCATCCGCAAGCGGGTGGAGGACCGCTCGGCCACGAGGGTGCTGGAAAATGCCCCCGCCGATCTGACTCTCCTGCTGAAGCTGGATCCCGTTCTGGCGAAGGAATGCTTCCGCCTGGCCGACTGCCCCGAGGGGCTGGAGGTCGCCGGCGGCGATTTCCTGGGCCTCATGTACGGGTTGGGACAGTTCCTGCACAAATCCTTCTATCGCCGTGAAGGCATGATCCCCACCGCCTGGCGCGGCACGGAGGTGCCCGACTGCGACATGCGCTTCGTTTACTTCGCCAACCATTTCGAGAACTGGTACCAGCGCTGCACGGCCGACGAGGTCCGGGAGCAGCTGGAGGATCTGATGCTCTGGGGCATCAACGGTCTGCAGACCTCCATGCCCGACATCAACCTGACCGGCTGGGACGATCCCGACGCGCCCCGCTGCCGGGCCCTGTATACCAAGCTGCTGCGGGCGGCCAAGGAGCTGGGCCTAAAGCTCTTCGCCTTCACCTATTTCATGGATTTCAAGGCGCCCCATCCGGAGCTGGCGGCGGACAAGAAATATCTGGTGTCCAAGACCGGCAATCCCATTTGCCCGCACAAGCCCGGCGCCATCGACTTCATCAAGCGGAAGCTGGACGGCATCATGAATATCTGGACCGACGTGGGTCTGGACTATTTCGTCTTCTGGCCCTACGACGAGGGCGGCTGCTCCTGCGACAAATGCTGGCCCTGGGGCGCCCGCGGCTTCTATGACAGCAGCCGCATCGTCGCGGATTATATCCGCGAAAAGCTGCCGAACGTCACCATCGGCCTCAGCACCTGGTACTACGGCCGCGGCCAGTATCAGAAGGACGAGTGGGATCTGTTCTATCAGCGCCTGCGGGAGGACGAGGCCGCCGGTAAGGCCTGGGTGGAATTCCTGCTGATGGAGACCCGGGACGACGTGCCCGCGCAGCATTATCCAGTGGACCACGGCGCGCCTACCCCGCACGTGAAGATGTATACCTTCCCCGAGCCCTCCATGACCGGCGTGACCCCCTGGGGCGGCTTCGGCGCCATCTGCACGCCGCGCCTGATGAAGCGGCAGGAGGGGCCCTTCATGTCCTTCTGCGACGGCGGATACATGTACACCGAGGGCATCTTCGACGACATGAACAAGATCGTCATGGCCGGCCTGTACTGGAAGCGGGACCGCTCCACCGACGAGACCCTGACGGATTACTGCAACTACGAATACAAGGGCATCGACCCGCAGGACCTGATCCGGCTGATCGGGCTCTTCGAGGACAGCCAGGATTATACCAACCGCTTCGACAAAAAGCCTTGCCCGCTGCATTTCTCCGAGGAAGCCTGGGCGCTGGCTCAGAAGATGGACGCGGGGGCGGATCCCGAGACCCGTACCTACTGGAAATGGCGCATCGTCTACATCCGCGCCTACCTGGATATGCTCCGCTACAAGAACTGCGCCGCCGCCGGCTGGCCCTACGAGAAATACGCCGGCGCCGGGATGCGGACCTTCTGGGGCGAATTCATCAACGACGATCCCACGGCCCGGGAGTATCTGGCGGAGCTGATCCGCTACTACAAGGCCTCCGAAAAACCGGATCCCACCCTCTTCGGCCACAGCTTCGTGCGTCCGCCGCTGTTCAACTGAGGCAGCCGCCCCGGAACACATTTTTTATCGGAAAAACACAAACCCATACTGGCATTTTTCGTCAGTGCGGGTTATACTATGTCCCAAACATTATTTTACGAGGAGAGTCAGTATGACCGAGCTGTCCCGCAATCAAACCAAGAACCTGAAGAAAAAAGAAATGACCACCAAACGCGCCCTGGCGGCCCGCCGGGCCAAACGGACGAGGCTCACGCTGCTGGTGCTGGCCATTCTCGCCGTCATCGGCCTGAGCGTCTTCCTGATCTGCCGGGCATTAGCGCCTTATAAGCCGACGGAAAGCGGCACCTATGCCGCCATCGCGATCAAGAATTACGGAACGATCACCGTGAAGCTGGATCCCGAGGCCGCGCCCATCACGACGGAGAATTTCATCAAGCTGGCAGAGTCCGGCTTCTATGAAGACACCACCTTCCACCGGATCACGGAGGGCTTCATGATGCAGGGCGGCGCCCCCAAGAGCGGCACGAGCGCAGCCACTATCAAGGGTGAATTTTCCGATAACGGCGTGGATAACCCGCTGAAGCATACCCGGGGCACCATTTCCATGGCCAGGGCCAACGCCTACGACAGCGCTTCCTCGCAGTTCTTTATCATGCAGCAGGACACCGCCAGCCTGGACGGCAAATACGCCGCCTTCGGGCACGTGGTGGACGGCATCGAGGTGGTGGATAATGTCTGCACCAAATCCAGCCCCACCGACAACAACGGATCGATCCCTGCCGCCCAGCAGCCGATCATCAAGAGCGTCACCATCATCCGGGTCGAATGACCCGTGCCGCCGGTCAGCCCGGCGCGATAATCAAGGGCCGAGGGCCCGCAGACTTAGGAGGTCACTTATGAACGCGATCCTTACCGTGATCGGCCGGGACCGGGTAGGCATCATCGCCGCGGTATCCCAGCAGCTGAAAGATCTGAACATCAACATTCTGGATATTTCCCAGACCCTGATCGGGGGCTCCTTCACCATGGTCATGTCGGTGGATATGGCCGGCTGCACCCTGAGCTTCGCAGAGGTCAAGGAAGCGCTGAACGCGCTGGGCAGCAGTATGGAGCTCAGCATCCGCATCCAGCGCAGCGAAATTTTTGAAGCCATGCATACGATTTAGGAGTGCCTATGCTGAACCAGAAAGAGATCTTAAGCACTATTGAAATGATCGAGCAGCAGCATCTGGACATCCGCACCGTGACGATGGGCATTTCCCTGCTGTCGGCGGCGGACGAGGATCCGAAGCGTGCCTGCGATAAGATTTACGAGAAGATCTGCCGCTACGCGGAGCGTCTGGTGAAGGTGGGCGAGGATATCGAAGCGGAATTCGGTATCCCCATCGTCAACAAACGGATCTCCGTGACGCCCATGGCCCTCGTGGCGGCCGCCAGCCGCACCGAGGACTACGTGCCCTTCGCGCTGACCCTGGACCGGGCGGCGAAGAGCTGCGGCGTGAACTTCATCGGCGGCTATACCGCCCTGGTACAGAAGGGCATGACGGAGGCGGACCGGAAGCTGATCCGTTCCATCCCCGAGGCCCTGAGCGAGACCGACCTGGTCTGCTCCTCCGTCAACGTGGGCTCTACCCGCGCCGGGATCAATATGGACGCGGTGGCCCTTATGGGCCGCGTCGTGAAGGAGACCGCCGAGCGGTCCAAGGACCGTCCCATCACCGGCTGCGCCAAGCTGGTGGTCTTCTGCAATGCCGTGGAGGACAATC
>JAZLJI010000071.1:0-7694 GCA_045617825.1 Lachnospiraceae bacterium | reverse complement strand
GCTGATTGATGAACCAGCGGCGGAAATCGTCCGCAAAATCTATGATCTTTGTCTGGCAGGGCGTGGTCCGGCACAGATTGCGAGACAACTTGAAAAGGAACAGATTATGACGCCTACGGAATATTACCATTCCATAGACAGGAAAACTTCAAATGATCTTCCCGTTAAGCCGTTCCTATGGGCTGATTCTACAATAGACAATATCCTTGCCAATCGTCAGTATACCGGGTGTGCTGTAAATTTCATTACCACGACCATCAGCTATAAGGTACACAAGACGGTTTACAATCCGGCAGAGGAACAGCAAATCATCCCCAATATGCAGGAGCCGATTATCTCAGAAGATGTATGGGAGCGTGTGCAAGTGTTACGAAACAACAAACGCAGACCGACCGCAACAGGAAGAAAAAGTCTTTTCAGTGGTTTAGTGTACTGCCCGGACTGCGGGGCGAAAATGTATTTTTGTGCATCAAAAAGTCTGCGCAAGGATCAGGAATTCTTTCGTTGTGCCAATTACAACAGCGGGCGAGGAACCTGCAAGATCCACTATATCAGGGATGTGGCGCTCGAAAAAATCGTAATGGAAGCAGTCAGTGATATTTCAGATTTTATCCGATGCTATGAACGGGATTTCTTGAATCTGATTCAAATGCGGAACACCGTCGGAAGAGAATGTGATATCCAATCATTGAAAAGCACTATTCTCAATGGCAACAAGCGTATCAAGGAAATTGACCGCAACATTTCCAGTTTATTTGAAAAGAACGTAAGCGGTATGATTTCCGATGAGCGTTTTATGACGATGACGGCAGACTTTGAAGCAGAACAGCGTTCCTTGAAGATAGCAATCGCTAACGCCGAAAAGCAGCTTGCGGAAGCAGAGCAGAATGCCATTGATGTGCGGATGCTTCTGAAAGGATTCCGCAAATATTCCGAAATGCGGGAGCTCACCCCGGAAATCGTGAATATGATGATTCAACGCATAGAGGTTCACAACAACGATAAGTCCGACGGTCATTGCCACGTCAAGGTAGATATTTACTTTACCGGCGTGGGCTTGTTCGAAAGACCGACGGAACAGGAATTACAGACACTGGCTGATATGCACGAGCAAAATGCCAGATAAACCCGGCAAAGGAAAAGGAGTAGCCCTTTTCGGACTACTCCAAATTTCTTACATAAAATACTTCCTTATGCACCCGTGACTTACGCCGCGGCGGGTTTTGCGGCGGTTCAAATTGACAAATTCCGTTTTTTCCTCTATAATATTGAAACAATAGGCAATTATGTCTTCTGCCCATGACCAAAGGAGTTCTTATGATCAGCTATGATGCCGTGGTGGCAGGCGCGGGCCTCGGCGGCCTGTCTGCAGCGCTTCGCCTGACCCTGCAGGGAAAAAAGACGCTGCTCTTAGAGCAGCGGAGCCTTCCCGGCGGGGCTGCCTCTTCCTTCCGGAGAGGACGCTTTGAATTCGACCCCTGTCTGAGAGGTCTGACGGATATCGGGACCGATAACGATCCCGGCGCATTAGCCAAGCTTCTGTCCGAATACGGCGTGAAGCTTCCCTTCTGCACGGCCGACGGTGCCTTCCGGCTGATCTCCCGACGGGAGGACGGCACCCCCCTGGATCTGGTCCTGCCGGCGGGGATCGGTGATTTTATCGATCTTTGCGAGGCCCTGGAGCCCGGCTCCGCGCCGAAGATGGAGGCCTTCTTCCGTCTGCTGGAGGAGGTGAACCGGGGCTGCCGTGCCCTGGAGGCCGCCGGCGGCGCCATGACGCAGGAAATGCTGCAGGAGATATATCCCGCTCTGGTCTCCACCGGAGCCTATACCGTCACGGAGGTCTTTCACGCGCTGAAGCTGCCGCAGGGCTGCCGGGAGCTGCTCTCCGCCTGGTGGAGCGACCTGTGCGTACCCGTGGACAGGCTTTCCTTCCCGCAATACGCTTCCTACGTCTACCGGGTCCTGAGGCGGGGCGTCAGTCTGCCGGCTCAGGGTTCCTCCGCCCTTTCGACGGCGCTGGCCGACCGCTTTCGGAAGCTGGGCGGAACGCTCCGGCTCGGCGAAGAGGTCACCGGTCTCCTGTTCGACGGCGATAAGCTGACCGGCGTCCGCACGGCCCTGAACGACTATGCCGCGGAGCAGGTATTTCTCGATATCCACCCCGACAGGGTCTGCGGCCGGCTCCTCCCCTGGGACAGAGTCCCGCAGGAGGAAAAGCAGCTTTCCGCCGCCCGCGGCGGGGACTATGCCGGCTGCTTCTTCACCCTTTGCCTGGGCCTGGATCGGGACGCCCGGGAGCTGGGCATCCGCGATCATCGGATCATCATTTCCCCGAGCACGGATCCCACTGCCGTTTACGACGCCCTGATGGAGGACAGCGTAAGCGCCGGCTTCCTGGATTTCACCTGCGCCGCGCTCGTTGACCCGGAGGCAGCCCCCAAAGGAGGTTGCGTCTGCGCGCTCCGTACCCTGACCTCTCCCGCCCAGTGGGAGGGCCTCTCTCAGGAGGAATATCAGACCCGCAAGAACGGCCTGAGCCTGAAGCTGCTGCAGCTGCTGGCGGATAAGGCCGGGATCCATTTGCTGGGACATATCGAGGAGCTGACGGCCATGACGCCGCTCAGCTACGCCCGGATCCTGGGGACCCCTCAGGGGGCAGGCTACGGCTGTCCGCCTCAGGACTGGGACGGCTATATGGCCCGTCTCCGCTCTTCCTTCCCGGAAAGCGGGATCCCCGGGCTCCATTACGTCGGCGCCTCTGCCGCTTTGGGCGGAGGAATGACCGAGGTCATGCTCGGCGGCTCCGTAGCGGCGAAGCTCGCCCAGAACAGGAGCTTTTCCGGCAGAAAGGAGGAACGGCGATGAGCAGCAAGGTAAAGATCGGTTTCACGGCCTCTGCCGACCGCCGTCGCTTCGGCAGGCTGGGTCAGCTGCGGCAGGAGGTGATCGAGGAGGCCCCGGTCCCCGCCGAGGCACCCGCCCTGAGCCT
The DNA here is from genome assembly GCA_045617825.1 of Lachnospiraceae bacterium. Lineage (GTDB taxonomy): Bacteria > Bacillota > Clostridia > Lachnospirales > Lachnospiraceae > UBA6987. The sequence goes on along the minus strand of JAZLJI010000071.1, from coordinate 4,702 downwards.
GAACGAGCAGGCGGACCTGTTGAAGCCCCGGCGTCTCAGCCTTACCGTCTGTGAGGTGACGCCCTTCCTGCCCGGTCCCGGCAAATGCTTCTCCCTCCGCTCTGCGGACGGCGGGCCGCTGCCGCTGTTCAAGGCCGGTCAGTTCATTTCCTGCACCCTGCGGGATGAGGAGGGGACCGTTTCCCGTCCCTTCTGCCTGGTCTCCTCTCCCTTTGAGGCCCATAAGGGCATCTACCGGATCGCCGTTTTCCCGAAGAAGGAAAGCCCGGCAGCCCGCCGCTTTCTGAAAAATCTCCGGATGGGCGACGGTCTGGAGGCATCAGTCCCCATGGGCAGCTTTTCCTACGAGCCCCTGCGGGACAGCCGTCAGCTGGTGGGCCTGGCCGAGGGCCGGGGCGTCACGCCCTTCCTTTCCATGGCCCGGGCTCTGCGGGACGGGACCGAAAGCTATTCGCTGACCCTGCTGGTCCAGGCGGATACCCTGGAGAACGTGCCCTTCCGGAACGTCTTTGAGGAGCTGGCCTCCGCCTGCTCCCGCTTCAGCTTCATCCCCGTGCTCGGTACGGAGGCCCCCGAGGGCTACGCCTCCGGCAGCCTGAACCAGGCGGTGATCAGACGCTACGCGCCGATGGACGCCAGCTACTTCCTCAGCGGGAGCGCGGCATTTATCGGCAGCATGGAGGCGGAACTGGCGCCGATGGAGCCGGCTGCGCATCTCATCCGCCGTCAGTACACCGGGACGCCCCGGGAGCTGAAGGGTCGCCCCGGCTATCCCGACTTTTTGGGCGAGCTCGGCTTTTCCCTGAAGGTTAAGCGCGGAGACGAGGTCCGTGAGCTCCGGGCCCAGGCCGACGAGCCCCTGCTGCTGGCCCTGGAACGGGCCGGCCTGACCGCCCAGGCACCCTGCCGCAGCGGGATCTGCGGACTGTGCCGCAGCCGTCTGATCAGCGGCGCCTACTTCGTGCCCACCGAGAACGACGGGCGCCTGCGCAGCGACCTGACGCTGGGCTATATCCATCCCTGTGCCACCTACCCTCTCACCGACATGGAGATCGAGATCCCTCTCGGTGAGTAAGCAGATCAGAGGTAAATACCATGGCTGATAAACCGATCGTTGCCCTAATGTACGATTTCGACCGCACCCTGTCTCCCCGGGACATGGAGGAATACGCCTTCATCCCCGGCCTGGGCATCTCCGCCGCGGAATTCTGGAAGATCTCCAACGATACCGCCAGAGAATACCAGATGGACGGCATCCTGGCCTATATGCTGATGATGCTGGAGCTTTCCAAGGGAAAGCAGCTGGTGACCCGCAGCACGCTGAACGCCGTCGGGCCCCACGTGGAGCTGTTCCCCGGCCTCACGGACTGGTTCGGCCGGATCAACGCCTACGCGGAGTCGAAGGGCTTTATCTGCGAGCATTACAGCATTTCCTCCGGCATCAAGGAGATCATCGAAGGCACGGCCATCGCCGGTGAATTCAAGGAGATCTACGCCAATTCCTTTATCTATGACCGGAACAACGTGCCCTTCTGGCCGGCCACCGCGGTCAATTATACCAGCAAGACCCAGTTCATTTACCGGATCAACAAGGGCGTCCTGGACATCACCGAGGACCGGAAGCTGAACGAGCACATGGCTGAGGAGGACAAGCGCGTCTCCTTCTCCCGCATGATCTACGTGGGGGACGGGATCACCGACGTGCCCTGCATGAAGCTCACCAAGGAAAACGGCGGCCACTCGGTAGCCATTTACAACGAGGACCGCAGCGTGGCCGAAAGCCTGCTGGAATACCATCGGGTGGATTACATCGCCCCGGCGGATTACCGCAAGGGCTCCCAGATGGAAAGCATCATCTTCGGCATCATCGACAAGCTGGCAGAAAGGATATCCTGATATGGCTAGATCCGCCTTTTCTCCCCGTCTCAAAAGAGAGCGCACCAAGCTTCTGACCATGATGAGGCTGCCCGGGCTCAATAAGCTGATCAATATCCTGCGGATCATCCTGCTGATCCTCTTCCCTCTGGCCGCGCTCTGGCTCTTCCTGCTGCAGTGCCGCAGCGACGAGCAGAGCCTGAAGCCGCTTAAGGGCGTCCGCTACGCCCACCGCGGTCTGCATCACGAGGGCGTTCCGGAAAATTCCCTTCCCGCCTTCCGCGAGGCAGTCGCTCACGGCTACGGCGCGGAGCTGGATATCCACCTGACGAAGGACGGACGTCTCGCGGTGGTCCACGACAGCGACCTCAGCCGCCTTACCGGAAAAGCGGTAAAGGTGGAGGAGCTGACGGCGGCGGAGCTGAAGTCTTACCCGCTTTTGGGTACTTCCTGCACCGTCCCGCTGCTGGAGGAGGTCCTGCCGATATTTGCCGGGAAAACGCCGCTGATCATCGAGCTCAAATGCGAGGGCCGCGATCACGAGGCCCTGTGTCAGGCGGCCACTGCGCTGCTGGACCGGTATCCGGATCTGGTCTACTGCCTGGAAAGCTTCGATCCCATGGCGATCATGTGGCTGAGGCAGCACCGTCCGGAGATCGTCCGCGGCCAGCTTTCCTCGGATCAGACGAAGAAGAAGGATATGAACGGGCTGCGGCGCTTCCTGCTGACGCATCTGTATACCAATATCCTGACCTGTCCGGATTTCATCGCCTACCGCTTCGCCGACCGCGGCAAGGTCCCGGAGCTGAAGCTCTGCCGCCGCCTGTATCAGGTGCAGGAGGTCAGCTGGACCATCCGCAGCGAGGAGGAAGCCCGGTCCGCCGAGGCCCTGGGCAATCTGGTCATTTTTGAAGGATTCGGCCGTTAAATAATAGGCCATGGCGGCCTTCCCGCCGCATAAGCCGAAACGGCCCAAGGAGCCAATCGTATGACGAAAAAACGTCTGAAACTATCTCCCATTTCACTGATGCACTGCTGGAAGCTGGTCTTCCGCAGCGGACTGCTGATCTGGGCCCTGGTCACCTATGCGTTCAATCCCGAGCTTCACGGGATCAGCTTCGCGGAGGGCTTTGCCAAATACCGCTATCTGCTGTACCTGGTCTGGATCATCTTCGCCGTGGAAATGGTCCTGCGCTTCTTCCCGGCCAAGACCGAGAGCATGGGCTGCCAGAAGCAGTTCGCGAAAAACTTCCGGCCGGCCAAGGAGCCCCTTCCGCCGGATCCCCGTGACAAGAGCGGCGGCTCCCTGCTGCCGGTGATCCTGTCCTGGCTGGCGCTCAACGGCGCCCTGGGCGGGCTGTATCTGGCCGGGATCCTGGACGATGCCTGCATGCTGATGCTGGTGCTCTTCTACGCCGTGTCGGACATGATCTGCATCCTCTTCTTCTGCCCCTTCCAGAGCTGGATGATGCACAACCGCTGCTGCACCACCTGCCGCATCTACAACTGGGACTATCTGATGATGTTCACGCCCTTCCTCTTCATACCGACGGTCTATACCTGGTCTCTGGGCGGCATGGCGCTGCTGCTGTTCATCCGCTGGGAGGTCACGGCCAAGCGGCATCCGGAGTTCTTCCGGGAGGAGGACAACGAATCTCTCCGCTGCGCCGGCTGCAAAGAACGCCTGTGCATCCACAAAACGCAGCTGCACCATCTCTGGAAGCAGGAAATGAAGCAGCTGGAGGCGGAGCGCGACCGTCTGGAGAAGCGTCTGGACGAGATCTATCAATCTATCGGAAAGCCGAGGAATAAATGATGTTCATTGACATATTACTGGACGCTCTTCTGGACACCCTGAAGACGGTCCCCTTTCTCTTTCTGGCCTACCTGCTCATGGAAAGCTTCGAGCACCGGGCCGAGGACAAGAGCCTGTCCTGGGTGGGCGGCTCCGGCAAATGGGGCCCCGTCATCGGCAGCGCGCTGGGCCTGGTGCCGCAGTGCGGATTTTCCGCCGCCACGGCCAATCTTTACGCCGGCGGCCTGATCAGCCGTGGCACCCTGCTGGCGGTATTCCTGTCTACCTCGGACGAAATGCTTCCCATCCTGATCTCCCGCCAGGCGCCCGCCGGCCTCATTCTGAAGGTGCTGGCCTATAAGTTCCTGGCCGCCGTGATCTGCGGGCTCGCGGTAGACGCGGTATCCCGCCGCCGGGGCGCAAAAAACAGCTGGAGCGTCGAGGATCTCTGCGAGCAGGAGGGCTGTCACTGTGAGGACAGCGTACTCAAGTCCGCCCTGTTCCATACCGGCAAGATCAGTCTCTTTCTGTTTATCACCAGCCTGCTCCTGGGCCTGGCGGTGGAGGCCGTCGGCGCCGAGCATCTGGCGCATTTCATCCTGAACAAGCCCGTGATCGGCGAATGCCTGGCCGGCATCGTGGGACTGATTCCCAACTGCGCGGCCAGCGTGGTCATCACCGAGCTGTATCTGCAGGGCGGGATGTCCCTGGGCGCCCTGCTCTCCGGTCTGCTGACGGCGGCCGGCGTCGGTACGCTGCTGCTGTTCCGCACCCATAAGGACCTCAAGGAGAACCTGGTGACGCTGGGCCTCCTGTACGGCTTCGGGGTGCTTTTCGGCCTGCTGGGCGGCTTCCTTGCCGGCTGACCGCTTCCGTATAACGCAAAATAAAGGTTCTATAACAAATGTTGGGGTGTTGAGCAGCCCATGCTCTCCACTCCAACATTTTTGCGTTATAATAAAAAAAGACCTCCAAGCGCCAATGGTCCGCCAACCACACCTGGAGGTACAAAAAAATGCAGAATCATCTTAT
>JAZLJI010000070.1:0-8300 GCA_045617825.1 Lachnospiraceae bacterium | reverse complement strand
CCCGGCAGAAATGCCGGGCCGCCGCTTGTCTATATCTGGGGCAGTTCCGTGCCGCCTCTGCTCAGGGCGCGTCCGCTTCCCTCGCGGGATGGGCGATCCGGTTCGCGATCAGCATCAGGATCGCGCTGATGAGGACCATCGCGGCGCCAAGCAGGAAGACCGGCACGTAGGAGTAGCGGATCTCATACACCAGGCTGATGCTGAAGATCGCGAAGGAGGAGCAGAGAGCATTGACCATGGTGACCGTGGAATAGAATTTGCGGAAGCGGGCCTGGCCGAAGAGGTGCCGCATCAGCATGGGCACGCAGGTGGCGCACAGGGGAAGGCACAGCCCCGCCAGGAAGGAGGAGGGGTACAGGATCCCCAGCGGCCGGCAAAGCATGCCCAGAAAGCCGAGGATCAGCAGTCCCTCCGCCGCCAGCAGCGTGCGGATGGTTCCGATGCGGTCGTTCAGATTGCCCAGCAGGAATTTGAAGACCAGGTTGCTGGCCATGGCGCAGGAGACCAGCAGCGCGCCCACCTCGGAGCTGAGGCCGATGGTGGCGGCGTATTTGGAGAAATGCTGCGTATAGGAATTGACCGTGGCGATCAGGACCGCGATGACGAGGCTGATCGCCAGGATCCTTTTCTCCCTTTTCGTGGCGGGGGCCAGAGGGGCGGCGGAAAGGGCGGCGGCACCGGCTGCTGCGGCCTCCTCCCGGGTCTCTCCCAAACGGGTCTGCCCCAGGTCGGCAGGCTTGATCGCCTTTATCAGCAGGACGGCGGGGACGGAAAAGGCCAGGCAGGCCAGCCCCTGGATCCGGTAGCCGTTCCGCCAGCCGAAGCTTTCGATGGCGCGGTTCAGCAGCGGATTTGCCAGGATGCCGGTGAGCCCCGAGAAGGCTCCGTAGATCCCCATGGCCAGACCGTAGTGCTTTTTGAACCAGTTGCCGATCAGCAGCGGGCAGATGTAGAAGGTGAAGAGGGAGGCGCCCATGCCCTGGACGAAGCCCAGCAGGTAGAAGCCGGCCAGCTGCCGCATGGAGCCGAAAAGGGCGGTCGAGCCGCCGAACATCAGCAGACAGGCGAGCAGCACGAGCCGGGGACGGGCGCGGTCCGCCAGGCGGGTGGAGAGGGGCATGAAGAGAAAGCTGCCGATGCCGTGGAACAGCGAATACAGCGTGAAAGCGGAGACCTCGAAGCCAAGATCTCCGCAAACGAAATTGTAAAAGATGCCCCGGCAGTTCTGTACGATCCCGACGGTGCCGCCCTGGATCAGGCAGCAGGCGATCAGGATCACCCAGGCATAGTGCGGCCGGGGGCGTTTTTGTGCAGGTTCCATAAGGTCTCCTTAGCCGGCGAAGATCACTCCGTCGAGAATATCGGTGAGCGTTTCTCCGTTCACCGTCTGCGGCCAGGACGCGTCGATCTGCAGGCCGACCAGACGGCCGTCCTCGGCGCGGAAGATCACGAAATCATCCTCGGTGGCCAGAAGGCGGGTCAGCTTGGTGCCGGCCGGAAGGGTCACGTTTTCCTTCCTGGCGGCGGAGCTGTCGGTCAGAACAAAGGAAAAATCCTTCTTCAGGGTCATTTCCCGGGGATGGACGTAGGAGAGGACCGCGTACAGCAGCTTGCATTTGCCGTCGGTCTGCAGGCCGTAGGTGCCGAACAGGGCGGCGGTGCCGCAGAGGTCGGTGTGTTTTGCCATGGGCAGCTGAGCGGTATCGGTGATCACCCGGCCGTTGCCGCGGACTCCGGCCGCGTCGTCCGGCGCGCAGAGGTAGGTCGCTTCCTCGGACAGGACGCTGCAGTCGGGCAGCCTGACGATGTCGGTGAAGCGGATGTCGTTGTCGGCAACCAACGTGAGATAGAGATATTCGCTGCCGTCGGCGGCGTGCATCAGCAACGGATAGAAATCGTAGCTGAACAGGGGCAGATCCTTCGAGGGAAGCTCGTCCCGGCAGATGTGCAGACGGATGGCCGAGATCGATCCGAAGCTGTCCGTAATACCCTCGACGTCAGGCACGTCGCTGCGGGGGCAGGCGTAGCTCATGGGACCGGTCCGCAGGAGGGCCTGCATATAGCTCTCCGGCACGGCGGCATATTCCGGCTTGACCAGCTCCGGATAGGCGGAGAAGGGGATCGAGATCATGGCCGCCCGGTCCGAGTCGCTCAGTCCGAGGGCCTTTTCGGGCGCGTAGAAATCCAGGCTGCCGTTGGTGACGGACCAGCTGACGCTCTGAAAATCCTTATCCCGGATCTCCGCGAAATACGTTTCCAGCTGCGCCTCTCCGGCACCCAGCTTTTTGCCCTCGGCCAGCAGGGCCGCTTTCAGCTGCTCCATATCGCGGACCACCTGCGCGGGAGAGAGGGCCTCGCCGCTTGCGGTATCGAGGACCCGGCCGGTGATATCCAGACGGGGGATCCCGTCAGACTCCTTGTAGGCCTCGGACATGACCAGAGAGCAGACCCGGTCATCGGCTCTGACCGCGGTGCAGTCGGCGATATAATACAGGATGTCATGCGTCGCGGCATTGTAGGCCGGCGCTTCAAGCTTGATATAGTCGTAATGGGGCAGGGCAAATCCGTCGTGCCGGTTGGTCTGCCAGAAGGCGAGGGCCTCGTTCAGCTTCGGATAAGCCCCGGCGTCGGCTTCGCAAAGATCGACCCGGGAGAAGGAAAACTGGCTGTAATAGGCAGTATAGCTGCTGTTCCAGTCACAGGAGGCCTCGCTCTCTCCGCTGAGCGTCAGGGGCTGTGCGATGGGCACAGGCTCGGGCTCCGTGGGGGCAGGCGCCGTGGGCGCAGGCTCGGTAGGCGCAGATCCCGTAGGCGCAGGCTCCGTCGGGGCGGGCGCCGTGCTTTCCGCGGAGGACTCTTCCCGGCTTTCCGCGGCGGTGGCAGAGGAGGCCGCGGTCTCCGCGGGCTTGGTGGGGATGAGATCGGCAAGTCCGCAGGAAGAAAGCAGCAGACAAAGAGCGGTCAGGCAGGCGATCAGGCGAATTTTTCTCATTACGATTCCTCCCAAACAGTGGATGCGCCGGGGACGGTCAGACTGGATCCTTCCGGCAAATGTTCACGATGACCTCCACCATCTTTCGCATGGCGTCGGCCGATACGAATTCGTGGACGCTGTGGCCGTTTTCTCCGCCGGTGGACAGGTTCGGACAGGGCAGTCCCATAAAGGAGAGCCGGGCGCCGTCTGTGCCCCCGCGGATGGGGACGGCCTTCGGGGTCACTCCGGCCGCCCTAAAGGCCTCCTCCGCCCGGCGGAGGACCTCCGGTACCGCCAGAAGCTTCTCCTTCATATTGTAGTAGCTGTCCGTAAGGGTAAGGGTGAAGGTGCCCTCGCCGTATTTGCCGTTGAGGAAGGCGGTCAGCTGTTCCATAAAGGCCTTGCGGGCCTCAAACTTCGCCCGGTCGTGGTCCCGCACGATATAGTGCAGGGCGGCGTGGCTCTCGTCCCCCTCCATGCGGCAGAGGTGATAGAAGCCCTCGTAGCCCTCCGTATGGGCCGGCGTCTCGGCGGGCGGCATCATCCGGGCAAATTCCATCGCCAGCAGGGAAGCGTTTTTCATCTTGTTCTTCCCGGAGCCGGGGTGGATATTGATCCCCTTCACCGCGACGGAGGCTGCCGCCGCGTTGAAGTTTTCGTATTCCAGCTCGCCCAGCGTTCCGCCGTCTACCGTGTAGGCATAGGCCGCGCCGAAGCCCGGCACGTCGAAGAAATCCGCGCCCCGGCCGATCTCCTCGTCGGGCGTGAAGCCGATGGCCACGGGGCCGTGAGCGATCTCGGGATGGGCCAGCAGATACTCCGCCGCGGTCACGATCTCCGCGATGCCGGCCTTATCGTCGCCGCCCAGCAGCGTGGTGCCGTCGGTGACGATCAGCTCCTGGCCCTGATACCGCGCCAGGAAGGGGAAACGGGCCTCGGTGATGGCCTCCGTCTCGTTCAGCCGGATGTCCCCGCCCTGATACAGGAGCCTGCGGGGCCGCACCGGGTCGCCGCTCACCGCGGGAGAGGTGTCCATGTGGGCAATGAAGCCGATGGCGGTCTCCTGCTCGCAGCCGGGCGTGGCGGGAAGGAGGGCGTAAACGTAGCCCTTCTCGTCCTGCCGCACGGAGGACAGGCCCAGCGCCCGCAGCTCGTCGGCCAGGAACGTGCCCAGCTTCAGCTGAGAGGGCGTGGAGGGCGTCGTCTCGGAAAATTCATCGGAATTGGTCCCGAAGCTGACATAATTCAGAAATCTTTCATCAACAGTCATGGCGGCTCCTTACAGGCTGAGCTTGTAGACGACCTTTTCGATCGCGCAGGGCTCGGTGACGGCCTGCTTGACCCGGTGCGTCTCATAGGGATAGACCAGCAGGAACCAGCCCGGACGGAGAACGACGGAGGCGTAGGTCTCCGCATCGCCCAGCCAGGCATCCTTGTCCGGCATGGCCTTGGTCTCGGTGAAGGCCTCCGCGGGCGCGAAATCGATGCGCTCCTCGCCGGAAAGCACCAGATGGATATCCGCCTTCAGGGCGTGGTACTCGAAGACGCCTTCCTTGGCCGTCACGGTGGAGGCGGCGCCGCCGCAGGTGACCTTGCCGTCCAGCAGAGAGGCGGACAGGAGGCCGGCCCGGATGTCCTTCAGCGCGGCGTCCAGAACGGGATCGGCGCCGAGATAACGGGGTATATTTTCGAATTTGTCGTAGATCATGGGAACCCTCCTTTACGGGTCTTTTAATAAAAAAACTATAGCATTTAGGCGAAAAAAAAGCAAGAAGAGAAGGGCGCCGGCGCGGGCCTGCAGAGGTGAGAGCCCTTTTCCGTATTGAGAGCGGCGGCGATAGTGACAAATCCGGAGATATGCCGTATAATGACAGGCAGTCGGGCTGCGGGAAATGTACAGCCACTGTGAAAAGAGGAAGCAACATGAACGGAAGAAAAAAGGGGCTTTTGGCAGCGGCCCTGCTGCTGGTGCTGAGCCTGGTCGGCTGCGGCGGGAACACCCTGCCCATCGAAACGCAGACTGAGGCGGCGGAGATCACTGAGAAGGCCGAGGAGAGCACTGAGGAAAGCACCGAGGCGCTGCCTGCGGAGCCTACGAAGGACGAGCTGGTGGAGGCACTGATCCAGACCGCCATGTCCTACTATTACAAGAACCCCTACTGCCAGTATGAAAACACCGCGCTGAACAACGAGGGCACGATCCGGCAGACCTGGGAGAAGAGCGCGGAATACGCCTCCGCGGACCAGTACCATTATTCGGTCTGTTCCTCCTTTATTACGGGGGTGTACTATAATGCCTTCGGGTATTTGCTGGGAAAGAGATCCGCCACCGGCGCGGGGATCCCCTACGTCACGAACCTGTACGGTGAGCTGGGCGGCCCGGGAACGGTATTTATCAGCAAGGACAATGACGAGGCGTCGCTGCAGAAGGCCGCCCAGGAGATCCGCGGTCTTCTGGAGCCCGGAGATATCGTGGTATCCTACGGGCAGGGCGGCGGTCATGCCATGCTGTTCCTGGGGGACGTCCTGGGAAACGGCACCAATTATCTGATCCATTGCTGGGGCTCCACCATCAAGAGCGGCGTGGATAAGATCGAGGGAGCAGGCGCGATCTATCTGCAGCCGGAGGACGAGCTGATCTTCGGCAAAACCGCTGCCGGAAAACCGAACTGGACGGTCTCGGAGATGCGGCGGGCAAACAGATTCGTCTGTGTTTACCGCCCCTTCCTGGCGGAGGATTTCGTGCCTGAGATAAAGCCGGTCGCCCAGTCCCGCATGAAATATCCGAATATCGTGATCACCAGAGCGCTGGACCGCTCGACCTATGACAGTGTGCGGAAGGGCGAGCAGTTCACGCTGACGCTGACCGTGGAAAATAAAAGCCTGCAGGATTACCGCGGGCTGAAGGTCACGGAGGTGCTGCCCGAGGGCGCCAGGCTGGTGAGCGGCAAGACGGAAGCGCTGCTCGACGTCAAGGCCGGCGGCAAGGAAAGCCTGAGCCTGACCTATGAGGTCACTGCCGAGCCCGGCAGCACGGTCAGCTTTGCCGCTGCCGCGGTCGATGAGATCCCTACGCAGGAGCTCAGCATCCGGGTGGGCTATGAAGCGCTGAGCGGCAGCCAGCAGAAGGCGCTTGTCAAGCTGGCTGAGCAGATCACCGACGGGCAGATATCGGCAGGCAGCGATCTGAAGGCGATGAACGAGATCTACCGCCTCATTACCGGAAAATCCGTCGGTCTTCCGGATACGACGGAGGAATATCTGCGGGAATGCCTCAGCCTGAAAATGGTGGGAGAAGAGCGGCTCCTGAAGCTGAAGCCGGAGACGGACAGCAACAGAGCGCTGCTGCAGATGCAGGTGCCCAAGCTTTACGGCGGCCTTTGCCGGAAGATCGAGCCCTCCCTGTACGAGCGCACGCTGGAGATCGTGGATAAACGCTTCCAGCCCGGTGACGTGATGGTGGCCATGCGAGGCACCGACGCGGTCACCGTGAACCGGGAGGCGGACCTTTCCGTCTATATTTACCTGGGCGAGCGGAAGTTCCTGTGCCTGAACGATACCGCCGCCCGGATCGAGAACTTCAGCACGGCGACCAACGATCTGCTGGGGGCCAATCAATTCTTCGTGCTGCGGCCTTCGCTGACCGTCAAGGGCCTTCCGGAGGAGAACGGGACCTATGATCCGAACGGCTCCGCTAAGGCGCAGGTCCTGACCACGCTGCAGGAGCTGAAGGCATTTTCCGCCTCCTCTGACCAGACGGCCTCGGTGCAGGGAAAGCTGGCGCTGGATGGGGCGGTCTCTCTGAAGAAAAAGAGCCTCAGTCTTGCTGCCGGCAGCGCGCTGGAGCTGGGGGATTTCGACCTGGAGCTCGGCACGCTGACCCTGGAGGAGGGGGCGGCGCTCACGGCCGGGAAGGGGAAAGTGAAGCTCACCGCCTCCGGCAGCGCGGAGCTGGAAGCGATGCTGGAAAGCTTTGCCGGTCTGCCGGTGGAGATACGCTGCGCCTATGACACCGTAGAAAACGTGTACTCCTGCCGGGACCGGATCGCGTACTACGATTCCGTGGCGGCGACCGTCGGGACCGCCAATATGACGGATATATTCCTGAGAACGCCGTCCGGCTGGACAATCTGCATGAAGAGCGGCCTCTGCTCCGGCGTGGAGCTGGAGATCGCTCACGAAAACATTACGCTGGATCTGAACGGCAACCGGATCGGCTTCCTGATGTATAAGGGAAAGTCGTTCTCCGTGGTGGACGGGGCCGGCGGCGGGACCTTCTACATCCGCGGCGACAAGCCCGGTACGCCCCGCACGCTGTCCGTGGATATTTACGCGCCGGATGTTCCGGTGGTCGTGGGCTTCCGCTCCGATTTTGAAAAGGCCGATCTGCTCTGCAGGCTCACCCTGGACGCGAAGCTGACCTGCGCTTCCCTGCGGCTGGACTTCGGCTCGACTCTGGAGCTCGGCCCGAAGGGCGAAGTCGTCGAGAAATAAGGCCCGGGGGCGGCCTGAGGGCTCCGCGCAGGGGCCTGTCCGCCGCCGAGCGCGGCTTCCCTGACAGGCAGTATCGCGGTCACAGTAACGGGACGTGTCCAAACGGTCATAATTATTCGGAGGATGCCATGGAAAATACGACGAAGGAGAAGATCCTGGACGCGGCGCTGGTCAGCTTTGCCGAAAACGGGTACAAGGGGACCAACCTGCGCGAGCTTGCCGCCGGGCTGGGACTCAGCAAGTCCGCGCTGTACAGGCATTACGCGAGCAAGGAGGACATCTGGAATGCCGTCTTTGAGCGGATGGAGGCCTATTATACGGCCCGCTTCGGCTCACCGGACGAGCTGCCCCCTGTGCCGGATTCCTGCGGCGAGCTGGCGGTCATGACCATGCGGATGCTGGATTTTACCCTGCACGATAAACGGGTGATCCTGACCAGACGGCTTCTGCTTACGGAGCAGTTCAGGAACGAGCGGGCGCGGCAGTTTGCCACGCGGCATTTTCTGAACGGAACGAAGGACATCTACAGGAAGATCTTCGCGGAAATGATGGAAAAGGGCGTTCTGAAAAAGGACGATCCGGACATGCTCGCCTTTGCCTATACGGCCCCCATCACGGCGCTCATCCACTACTGCGACCGCGAGCCGGATAAAGAGCCGGAGATCCTGCGGCAGCTCGAGGCCTTCGTGAAGCACTTTATCGCGGCTTACGGCTTGCGGTAGGGAGTGGCCCGGGGCGGAAAGGCCCGCCGCTTTTCCGCAATGCTGAGACCCACAGGCGGCCTGTATTTCGATAGTATCCGGGTAAGCAAACGACCGCCGGAAAGGGATCG
>JAZLJI010000069.1:0-16274 GCA_045617825.1 Lachnospiraceae bacterium | reverse complement strand
TCACCGTGGACTATCTCGAGAATCAGCAAAAAACTTCCGATACAAAAGAAATCTGCGGCGTAAGCTGTGTGAAATACACGGATATCTCCGGAACGGAATACTATCTGGATGAAGCTTCCAATCTTATTTTTGAGGTTTGGTTCAAAGGTGCCACACGTGCGGCTTACACTGTTGTCAAATGGGATACCACTGTGACGGAATTTCCTGTCGCCGCACCGCAAAAGTAAACGCGAATCTCTAAAAACAGAATTGAGAAAAGCGGCAGGACTTCATAAATCCTGCCGCTTTTCTTATGCATAGATTAGTTCGCGATTGATGATTTCTGGCACCATTTCCCGTACGGGCGGTTTTTTTGTTGCCTTCGGAAGCTCACTCCTGAAATTTTCCTGATTTTTCTTCAAAATCCCTATTGACAAATATTGTCTACCACAGTAGACTTAATCCAACGACAAACGTCTAACGCAGTAGACTAAACCTGACAATCATATATCTGACACAGTGGACTAAACCAGGCAATCATACATCTAACACAGTAGACTGCACCATCGGCCCTCGGGTCTTCGCCCCCCAGCCCGCAGACAAGCCTATCATCAACAAACCTAATGCGCAGACAAGGAGGAACTGCCATGTCAGCCCCGAAAATTTTCGAAAGCGAATACCGCTTTTGCCTGATCCTGTGGAAACACGAACCGGTATCCTGCTCGGCTCTCGCCAAATACTGCAAGGAAGAGCTGGATTGGAGCCGCACCACCACCTATACGGCCATCAAGCGCCTCGGCGAACGGGGCGTCCTGCGGAATGACCGCTCCGTGATCACCTCCCTCTACAGCAAGGAAGAGATACAGCTTGCCGAGATGGAAGAGATGATGGATAAGACCTTTGAAAACTCGCTGCCTGCCTTTATCGCGGCCTTTGCCCGTCATCAGGAGCTCACCGAAGCCGAGATCGAAGAGATCCGGCGGATCATCGAAAAGTGAGGAAGCGCCATGGATAATGTATTGCTGAAGCTGATCAATCTCAGTCTGGTCGCGGGTCTCCTGGTCCTCGTGGTATTTGCCCTAAGACTGATCTTCCGCAAAGCCCCGAAACGGGTGGTTTGCCTGCTGTGGGCGCTGGTCGCCATCCGTCTGGCGATCCCCGTTTCCTTGGAAAGCGCTCTGAGCCTTATCCCCAGCGCGGAACCTTTGCCGGCAAATATCCTCCTGTCGGAGCAGCCCAGGATCAACAGCGGCATTACCGTGATCGATCAGGCGGTCAATCCGATCCTGTCCGACAGCTTTGCCCCCGAGCCCGGCGCCAGCGTCAACCCGCTGCAGGTTCTGAACGCGGTCCTGACCTACGTCTGGGCCGCCGGAGCCGCCGCCATGCTGGGATATGCCGCCGTCAGCTCGCTGCTTCTGAAGAGAAAGCTGAGAACGGCGGTCCCCTGCCAAAGCGGGATCAAGCAAAGCGAAGCCGTTCCCTCCCCGTTCGTCCTGGGGATCCTTCGGCCGGTCATCTATTTGCCCTTCGGGATCGACAGCCGGGACCTTCCCCTGGTGATCGCTCACGAGCGGGCCCATATCGAAAGAAAGGACCACTTATGGAAACCGCTGGGCTTCCTGCTCCTTTCCGTGTACTGGTTCAATCCGCTCCTGTGGGCGGCTTACATTTTCCTTTGCCGGGATATCGAGGCGGCCTGCGATGAGAAGGTCATCCGGGAAATGGACAAAGCGTCGCTGCGTGCCTATTCTGAGGCACTGCTGCATTGCAGCGTGAAGCGCAGAGGAATCGCGGCCTGCCCGATCGCCTTCGGTGAGGTCGCCGTGAAAGAAAGGGTGAAAAACGTGATGAATTATAAGAAACCGGCTTTCTGGATCATTCTCGCGGCCGCATTTGCCTGCGCCGCCGCGGCTGTCTGCTTCCTGACTGCCCCGAAGACGGAATACCGGAACCCCCGGGAGCAGTTCTGCATCTTCGACGGCGGAGAGACCCCGGCTGAGATCGAGCTTTCCGCGGAGGATAAGCAGTATATCACGGAGCTCCTGAATCAGGGGGATTGGCAGGAGGGCAAGGTGCCGTCCTACGGCGTGGACAATCAGTACCGCTTCTTGTTCCAAAAGCAGACGGTCAATTATTATTCCGTGTGGGGCGCCTTCATTGATCAGAAGCAGAATAAGAGTCTGCACATTTCGGAAGATGAACGGCAGGCTATGAACCGGATCCTCGGCCTGGCGGTCCCGCTGGCTGCCGGCGCGGTCCATGTGCCGGACCTGAAAACGGTATCTCTGAAGGTGACGGACGACAAACTGAATACCGACAAGCCGCACCTGACCGTTTGCTGGGAAAACCACGGTACGGAGGTCTTTACGCCCGACTGCTGTTTTGGGGTCTACGTATACCTGAACGGGAGCTATGAGCCGCTTCGGCCTATATATGAGACAATCAACCCGGCGATCCCTATGAGGATAAATCCCGGAGAATCACTAAATATGTCGTACTTTCTGAGGTACCGCTTCGAGAAGGGAAATACATACCGCCTTTACCTGAACAGCTGGGAACCGAGCGACTATTGGATCGATCTGATTTGGGAGAAATGATCCGGCAGAGCAGGGCCCGGCGTCCGCACCCTATCCGGGGAGGCCGGGCCGCTTCGGAAAATCAGCAGAGTTGAACAGCAGGAAAGCCTGAGGGCGCCGGAGGATCCGGTCCTTCAGGCTTTTTGCGCTGAAACAGGCGGGAAAGACCGCGAAGATTTCTTGAAAATTTGCCCCGGAGGAAATATAATGAGACAAAAAGCCGGGCGGACGTCCGGCGCATCGATCGCAGACAGGCGGAAGACAGAGGAGAACCATCATGGCGGAAGGACATCGAATCAAAGCGGCATTTTCCGGAATGGCAGTCGGAGCGGTTTTGGCGCCCCTGGCGGCAGCCGCAGGCAGGACCCTGCTGAGACCGCGGAAGGTCTCTTCCTATAAACAGACGGGGGACGCGGCGCGGGAAGCCGTGTACGCGGAGAAGCTCTCCCGGATGATCCGCTGTGAGACCGTCAGCGTCATCGGAGAGGTCCAGCGGGAAAAATTCCTGGGCTTCCACCGACTGCTGGAGACCCTGTTCCCGCTGGTGCATGAAAGACTGGAGAAGACCGAGATCGACGGGAGTCTGATGTTTAAGTGGACCGGCAGGGAGCATGATAAGCCCATCGTGCTGATGGGCCATCAGGACGTGGTGGCGGCAGAGGGAAAGTGGCTGCACGAGCCCTTCAGCGGTGATATCGCGGAGGGGAAGGTCTGGGGCCGCGGCGCCGCAGACACCAAATGCTCTGTGATGGCCTTCCTCCAGGCAGCGGAGGAGCTGCTGGCGGAGGGCTGGAGCCCGGCGCAGGATGTCTATCTGTGCAGCTCCAATACGGAGGAGATCGCCGGTGAAGGGACTCCGAAAACCGTGGCCGAGCTGGAGAGAAGAGGCGTGAGACCCTTCCTGGTCTGCGATGAGGGCGGTGCGATCGTCAATGAACCGCTGCAGGGTTTTCCGGGGGATTATGCCATGATCGGGGTTTTGGAAAAGGGCTCAGGGAATGTGAAGGTCATTGCCAGAAGTCAGGGCGGACATTCCAGTACGCCCTCCCCCAACTCACCCATCGCCCGTCTGGCAGCATTTGTCTGCGATATCGAAAAGCACAATCCCATGAAGGCGGACCTGGAGCCGGAGCTGGTCACCATGTTTGAACGGATCGCGGACTATGGTCCCTTTCCGCTGCGGCTGCTGCTGGGAAATCTGTGGCTGACCAAGCCGGTCCTGAAGCTGGCCGGTCCCCGGATGGGCAGTCAGGTGGCGGCTTTGATGCGGACCACCATCGCCTTTACGCAGCAGAACGGAAGCCAGGGCGCCAACGTCCTGCCGCAGGAGGCCAGCATCACCGTCAATATGCGGTATATTCCTCATCAGGACAAGGCGGAAAGCATTGCCGTCCTGCGGAAGATCGCTTCCCGTTACGGGCTAGAGGTGGAGGATCTGGGCGGAGATGCCAGCTTCCCGCCGGTGAAAACGGACGGAGAGGCCTTCAAAGCGGTGGAAGAGGTCATCGGAGAGGTATTTCCCGGGCTGCCGGTGATCCCTTATGTGATGACGGGCGGCACCGACGCAGCGTATTATCAGCGCATCTGCGATGCCTGCATCCGCTTCAGTCCGGTGCGCTACAGTGCGGAGCAGATGGACAGCATGCACGGCCTCAACGAGAACATCGACACGGCTGCCCTTCCCGGGGCGGTGGATTTCTACAAGGCGCTGATCAAAAGGAACCGTTAAAGGCCGGAACAAGCAGACAAGGAGTATTAGATAAGGAGCATTCCATGAAAGACGATAATCAGGCCAAATCCATACAGATCAGTAAAAAAGCGATGCGGATCTCCACGATCCTGGTCTCTCTGGTGCTGATCGGCTCAGTGATCCTCACCCTGGTCATGAAGCCGGGAATCATACAGAACGCTGCCGACGGAAGCATCAGCCTTCTGCCGGGCGACAACCGCATGACCTGGTGGAAGTACCTGCTTTCCCCGCTGCTGGTGCTGACGCCCCTGTATGAGAATTTCGCGACGGTCTGGAGCATCCTGCTGCTGTGCATCGTCATCGGCGCGGTCTTCAATGCCATGGACGCCGCCAAGGTGCTGGTATATCTGGTGGAGACGCTGGCCCGCCGCTTCGGCGACAGCAAATACCGCCTGCTGTTTGTCCTGTCGCTGGTAATGATGTTCCTGGGCACTACGCTGGGCATAGCCGAGGAGGTGATCCCGTTAGTCCCGCTGGCCGTCATGCTGTTTTACGCGCTGGGCTGGGATTCCCCGCTGGCCATCATGTCCTGCGATCTGGCGGCCTGCGCGGGATTTACCGTAGGCGTCATCAATCCTTTCAATACCGGGCTGGCCCAGTCACTGTCCGACGAGCTGACCATGTATTCGGGCATTCTGTTCCGGCTGCTGCTTTTCGCCGCCTTCTACGGCGTGCTTTGGTTCTGGCTCAGACGCTATGCCGTCCGCCTGGACACGGATCCCCGCAGGAGCCTTACCTTTGCCGAGGATGCCCGGCGGAAGGAGAGCTTCCATTTCGACCGGCAGACGCTGCAGCAGGATCCGGCAAAGGACCGGGCGCTGAAGTGGTTCGCCCTGGTCATCGGGATATGCCTGGCCCTGGCGCTCAGCATCATTGCTGCTTCCACGATCCTGTCCAAGGCCGCCGAACAGGGCGGGCCGAGGGCCGCTGAGCTGGATAATCTGGCTTCTTCCCTGTCGGGAATGATCCTGTACATGATCATTCTGGGCTATACCATTGCGGGGATCGGCGCCTGTATCCGCTGCGGTCTGAAGGGAAAGGCACTCCTTCGGAACCTGAAGCAGGGGGTGCTGACGCTGCTCCCGGCCGCGGCGATGATCCTGTTGGCCAGTGCCATCGGCTTCATCTTCGAGCAGTCCGGCATATCCGACACCATCGTCTATTATGCCGCCGAAGCCATGGGCAATTCCTCGGGCTTCGTCTGCGTGCTGCTGCTGATGGTCTTCCTTTTTATCCTGGAGATATTCATCCCCTCCGCCAGCGGAAAAGCCTTCCTGATCATGCCGCTGGCCTTCCGGCTCTGCACGGTGCTGGGGATCAGCCACCAGCTGGCGGTGCTGGCCTTCCTCTTTGCGGACGGATTTGCCAACAGCCTGCTGCCTTCCAATTACGGGCTGCTGATCACGCTGGGCATGACGCCGGTCAGCTATCCCAAGTGGGTCAAAGCGGCGGGACCGATCTTCCTATCCTTCTTCGCGCTGGCGGTGTTGGCTCTGGCCTTCGGGTTTTACGTGCTGTACTGAGAACGAAAAGCTGACAAAAAACGGATGCTCCTGCGCGGGGCATCCGTTTTTGAGATAATTATTCCGATCTTACCTTCTTATTCTGTCTTTCTCAGCAGCGCGGCCATATCTGCCGGGAGCGCTGCGGTGAGGCAGATGATTTCCTCGCTTACGGGATGCCGGAACCGGTATTCCCCGGCGTGCAGGGCCGTGCGGGAGATCAGGGCGGAAGCGCCCTTTCCGTAGAGGGGATCGCCGAGAAGCGGATGGCCCATCGCCGCCAGGTGTGCGCGGATCTGGTGCATCCGGCCGGTTTCCAGCCGGAGCCGCAGAAGAGAGAACACGTTCGTCGCGTTATCGCCGGAAGCCGCAGTGCCGCCGATCTCTTGAACGACCGGGCAGCGCTTTGCCGTACTCTGCAGGACTTCATAATGCGTACAGGCGTAAAGTGCACCGGGAGCAGACTCCCCCGGCTGCATCTTTAGATAACCGTCTGCATCGCTTAGCGGCAGCAGCGGCAAGCGGATGCAGTCGTTTTTTTCTTCCGGGCAGCCTTCTGCCAGCGCATAGTAGATCTTTTCGCCGCGGATCTTCGCTGCGGTCAGCTGATTTTTCGCCACGCCGACGATCCCCGAGGTATCCTTGTCCAGCCTGCCGAGCAGATGCGGATAGGCACTGCTTTCTCCTTTTTCTTCCCAATAGGCACAAACACGGCTCAGCAGTGAATCCTCCGGATGGCCGGGGCCCGGATGACAGACCAGCCCGGAGGGTTTGTTGATAAAGAGAAGCGAGGCATCTTCCCAGAGAATATCCAAAGGGCCGGGAAATGGACGGATGCGGCGTATTTTATGCTCCGAATCTGCGGCTTTGACAGACAAAATATCTCCGGCGGCGGCGATCGCAGTGGTGCGGACCGGCACGCCGTTGAGCAGGATCCCGTCTTCGGCAAATTTGACCGAACGAAGCTTACGGAAAGAGAGGCCCAGCGGTCCGCACAGCAGCTGCCCGACGGACTGTCCGGCCTCTTTCTCCGTGACCGTTAGGCTTCTGCGGCAGGGATCGGTCATGGGTTTTCCTCCTGTTGTCTGCGGCATGCTCCGCAACTTTTTTGTATCATAGCGCGAAAGAGGGAAAACGCAAGTCCCGTCCTACGGAATCAGCTCCTGCGCCAGCGCGAGCAGGTATTCCTTCGTATTATGGGCGGGCTCGTTCAGCACGTCCTCCAGCAGGATATTCAGCTGCCGGCCCAGCTCGGGCCCCGGCTTTACTCCTGCCGCCATCAGATCCTTGCCCTTGACCGCCAGCTCCTTCAGGGAAATGCAGTCCCGGCGGTCCTGCCATTCCCGGTAGCACTTGAGAAGCGCGTCGAAGCGGGGACGGAAATCCTGCCAGGCCAGGTCGGATTTGGCGCGATTGTCGGCCTCCAGCAGCTTCAGATAGTCGGGAAATGCCTCCTCGCCGATGCGGGCCAGCATGTGCCGCAGGGTCACTGCGTCTGGCACGAAGCAGGCGCAGTGCTCCCGGATCAGCAGGCAGACCCGTCGGATGGTATCGTTATCGAATTTCAGCTCCCGCAGGAACGCCTCCGCCATTTCCGCGCTCACGGCGGCATGGCCGGTGAAGTGATCCACGCCCTCCGCGTCCGTTTGGCGGCAGGCGGGTTTGCCGATATCGTGCAGCAGGACGGCCAGCCGCAGCACCGGAGCCGCCTCCACCAGCCGCAGGGCCCGCAGAGTGTGCTCCCCGACGGTGATATCGTGGTAGGGCGTGTTCTGCGGCGTATCCGCCAGGACGTCCCACTGAGGGAAGATCACCGCGGTGATGCCGCAGCGCCGGAGCTCGTCCAGCTTTTCCGGATGAGGGCTCACCAACAGCTTGACGAGCTCCTCCCGGATCCGCTCCTGGCTGACCAGCTTCAGCCGGGGGGCGAAGTGCGCCAGCGCCGCGAAGCTGTTTTCCTCCACGGTAAATCCCAGCTGGGCGGAAAAGCGCAGGGCCCGCAGGATCCGGAGGGCATCCTCCTCAAAGCGGGCCATGGGGTCTCCGACGGCCCGGATCACGCCGGCGGCCAGATCCTCCTGACCGCCGAACAGGTCCACCAACCCCAGCTCGGGGTGGTAGGCCATGGCGTTGATGGTAAAATCTCTTCGTTTAAGGTCCTCCGCCAGGGATTTGCTGAAGCTGACGGAATCCGGATGTCTCCCGTCGCTGTAGCCGCCGTCCAGACGGTAGGTGGTGACCTCGAAGCCGTCGTCGCCCAGCATCACCGTGACGGTCCCGTGGGCGATCCCGGTATCCACGGTGCGGCGGAAGACCGCCTTGATCTCCTGAGGCGTGGCGGAGGTGGTGATGTCCCAGTCGCCCGGCACCCGGCCGATGAGGGAGTCCCGCACGCAGCCGCCCACGGCCCAGGCCTCGTAGCCCGCCGCGTTCAGCCGCTTCAGTATGCCTGCCACCTTGTCCGGCAGGAGGATCTTATTAAGTCCTTGCATCATCGCACCTCTCCATGAATCAAGTCTCGGTCTTATTATAGCACAAAGCGGCAGAGGCCGCACGGAAGAACGAAAAAGATGACTTAAAGATTGAAAGATTATCACGGTAATGACAAAGAAAAAGCAAGAAGAAATTCGTTGACAGCTTGACGACAATTTGATAGTATGAAATTTGCACTATTGTGGGTTAGTGGCTAACTATGCCCATTTTTAGGGCAAACATATTAAGCAGGGGTGAAAGTGTCTATGGAGAAAAACAGAATGCGCCCGGTGCAATCCGGTAAGAATGTGCGCATGAGCTACTCGAGACAGAAGGAAGTCTTGGAAATACCCAACCTTATCGAAATTCAGAAGAAATCCTATCAGTGGTTTTTGGATGAAGGCCTTAAGGAAGCTTTTGAAGATATTTCTCCGATCCAGGATTTCAGCGGAAATCTGAGTCTGGAATTCGTGGATTTTAAGCTTTGCGAAGACGAGATCAAATATACCATCGAAGAATGCAAGGAGAGGGACGCTACATTTGCTGCGCCGCTTAAGGTGAAGGTCAATCTGATCAACAACGAGAGCGGTACGATCAGAGAGCATACCATCTTCATGGGCGACATGCCTCTGATGACCGCCACCGGTTCCTTCGTGATCAACGGCGCGGAGCGTGTTATCGTCAGCCAGCTGGTCCGTTCCCCGGGCATCTATTTCAGCCTGGAACGGGATAAGCTGGGCAAGCCGCTGTTCTCCAGTCAGGTGATCCCCAACCGCGGTGCCTGGCTTGAATATGAGACGGACTCCAACGACGTGTTCTGGGTCCGTGTAGACCGTACCCGGAAGGTCCCGGTGACGGTGCTGCTGCGTGCCCTGGGTGCCGGGACCAACGCGGATATCCTGGAGCTCTTCGGTGAGAACCCCCTCATCGTCAGCTCTCTGACCCGCGATACCGCTACCGACAGCGACGAGGGCCTGCTGGAGCTGTACAAGAAGATCCGTCCCGGCGAGCCGCTGTACGTGGACAACGCCCGGAGCCTCTTCGACAGCATGCTGTTCGACGCCCGCCGTTACGATCTGGCCAGAGTCGGCCGCTATAAGTACAACAAGAAGCTGCAGCTGAAGCGGAGAGCCACCGGCTATACGCTGGCTGAGGACGCGGTAAATACCGATACCGGCGAGGTCCTGGCTGAGGCCGGTACCAAGCTGACCGCCGAGCTGTGCGATACCATCCAGAACAGCGGCGCCGCTTATATTATTGTAGAGATCGACGGCCAGCCGGTGAAGGTCCTGACCAACCGCACCGTAGATATGAGCAAGTTCGTCTCCTACGATCCTGCCGAATACGGCATCCGCGAGCTGGTGTATTATCCGGCTCTGGTGGCCTTCCTGGAGGCTTATCCCGATGAGGAGGAGCAGAAGCAGATGCTGCACCGCTCCTGCCGGGATCTGATCCCCAAGCATATCACCAAGGAGGATATCTTCGCCTCCGTCAACTACTGCTGCAACCTGATCTACGGCATGGGCAGCACCGACGATATCGACCATCTGGGCAACCGTCGTATCCGCGCCGTGGGTGAGCTGCTGCAGAACCAGTACCGCATCGGTCTGTCCCGTCTGGAGAGAGTGGTGCGCGAGCGCATGACCACCCAGGACCAGGAGGATATCACTCCTCAGTCCCTGATCAATATCAAGCCCGTGACCGCGGCGGTGAAGGAATTCTTCGGAAGCTCCCAGCTGTCCCAGTTCATGGACCAGAACAACCCTCTGTCCGAGCTGACCCACAAGCGCCGTCTGTCCGCCCTGGGTCCCGGCGGTCTGTCCCGTGACCGGGCAGGCTTCGAGGTGCGAGACGTACACTACAGCCACTACGGCCGTATGTGCCCCATCGAGACCCCCGAAGGTCCCAACATCGGTCTGATCAACTCCCTGGCGACCTACGCCCGGATCAACGACTACGGCTTCGTGGAAGCGCCCTACCGCAAGGTGGACAAGAGCGATCCCGAGAATCCCCGGGTAACGGACGAGGTAGTGTACCTGGCTGCCGATGAAGAGGATAACTTCTTCGTGGCCCAGGCCAACGCGCCTCTGGACAGCGAGGGCCATTTCACTACGGCAAACGTGACCGGCCGTTTCAAGGATTCCACCAGCCAGTTCGACAAGAAGCTGATCGATCTGATGGACGTGTCCCCGAAGATGGTATTCTCCGTGGCTACCTCCATGATCCCCTTCCTGGAGAACGATGACGCCAACCGTGCCCTGATGGGCTCCAACATGCAGCGTCAGGCCGTTCCGCTGATGACCACGGAATCCGCCATGGTGGGTACCGGCATGGAGAACAAGGCGGCCGTCGACTCCGGCGTCTGCGTCGTCGCGGAGAAGGCCGGCGAGGCCATCTACGTTTCCGCCGACAAGGTCGTGCTGCGGGAAGAGGACGGCAATATCCATGAGTATCGCCTGTCCAAGTTCAAGCGCTCCAACCAGAGCAACTGCTATAACCAGAAGCCCATCGTAGACAGAGGCCAGTGGGTGAACAAGGGCGACGTCCTGGCGGACGGCCCCTGCACCAGCGGCGGTGAGATCGGTCTGGGCAAGAACCCGCTGATCGGTTTCATGACCTGGGAGGGCTACAACTACGAGGATGCCGTGCTGCTGTCCGAGCGGATGGTCAAGGATGACGTCTTCACCTCTATCCATATCGAGGAATACGAGACCGAAGCCCGCGACACCAAGCTGGGCCCGGAGGAGATCACCAGAGACGTTCCCGGCGTGGGCGACGATTCTCTGAAGGATCTGGACGAGCGCGGTATCATCCGCATCGGCGCCGAGGTCCGTACCGGTGATATCCTGGTCGGCAAGGTCACCCCTAAGGGCGAGACCGAGCTGACGGCGGAGGAGCGTCTGCTGCGCGCCATCTTCGGTGAGAAGGCCCGCGAGGTCCGCGATACCTCCCTGAAGGTGCCGCACGGCGCATACGGCGTCATTCTGGACGCCAAGGTATTTACCAGAGAGAACGGCGACGAGCTGGCTCCCGGCGTGAATATGTGCGTACGCATTTATATCGCTCAGAAGAGAAAGATCTCCGTCGGCGATAAGATGAGCGGACGTCACGGCAACAAGGGCGTTGTGTCCCGCATCCTGCCTGTGGAGGATATGCCTTATCTGCCCAACGGCCGGCCGCTGGATATCGTGCTGAACCCTCTGGGCGTGCCCAGCCGTATGAATATCGGTCAGGTGCTGGAGACCCACTTCTCCCTGGCCAGCGCGATCCTGGGCTTCAAGGTATCCACCCCCGTCTTCGACGGCGCCAAGGAAACGGATATCACCGATGCCCTGACCATGGCAAATGACTACGTCAACACCGAGTGGTCCGATTTCGAAGCCAAATACAAGGATCTGGTCCGCCCCGAGATCATGGAATATCTGGGCTCTCATCTGGAGCACAGAGAGCTGTGGAAGGGCGTTCCCATCACTACTGACGGCAAGGTCCAGCTGCGCGACGGCCGTACCGGTGAGCCCTTCGACGGAAAGGTCACCATCGGCCACATGCACTACCTGAAGCTGCACCACCTGGTAGACGATAAGATCCATGCCCGTTCCACCGGCCCTTACTCCCTGGTCACCCAGCAGCCTCTGGGCGGCAAGGCTCAGTTCGGCGGCCAGCGTTTCGGTGAAATGGAGGTCTGGGCTCTGGAAGCCTACGGCGCGGCCTACACCCTGCAGGAGATCCTGACGGTGAAGTCCGATGACGTGGTGGGCCGTGTCAAGACCTACGAAGCCATCATCAAGGGCACCAATATCCCGACCCCCGGTGTGCCTGAGTCCTTCAAGGTCCTGCTGAAGGAGCTGCAGTCTCTGGGCCTGGATATGGTCCTGCTGCGGGATGACGGTACCGAGGTCGAGGTCAAGGAGAACGTGGAGTATACCGATCGGGATTTCCGGGCTGTCATTGAAGGCAACCGCGATTTCGGCGGCCGGAGAGAGGAATCCTACGGCGAGTACGGCTACACCACCCAGGAGTTCAACAACGCGGGTGAGCTGGAGGACGTGGAGCCTGAGGAAGAGCGCCTTTCCGACTATGACGATGACTACACCGATCCGGTGAATGATTAATAAAGGAGATCAGCGATATGCCTATGATGCAGGAAGATACATACCAGCCTCTGGTATTTGACGCTATTCGAATCGGTCTTGCCTCTCCGGAGAAAATCATGAGCTGGTCCCACGGCGAAGTAAAGAAGCCGGAGACCATTAACTACCGCACGCTTAAGCCCGAACGGGACGGCCTCTTCTGCGAGAGGATCTTCGGACCGCAGAGAGACTGGGAGTGCCACTGCGGCAAATACAAAAAGATCCGCTACAAGGGCGTGGTCTGCGACCGCTGCGGCGTGGAAGTGACGAAGTCCAGCGTGCGCCGTGAACGTATGGGTCATATCAATCTGGTGACCCCCGTTTCCCATATCTGGTATTTCAAGGGCATCCCCAGCCGCATGGGCCTGATCCTGGACGTATCCCCCAGAGCTCTGGAGCGGGTGCTGTATTTTGCCTCTTATATCGTGCTGGATCCCGGGACCACGGTCCTGGAGAAAAAGCAGGTCCTGACCGAGAAGGAATATCGGGACAACATCGATAAATACGGCTACAATGCCTTCAAGGCGATGATGGGTGCCGAGGCCATCGAGATCCTGTTAAAGGAGATCGATCTGGAGAAGGAATACACCGAGCTGCGGGAACAGCTGGTCAAGGCCGGCGGTCAGAAGCGTGCCCGTATCATCAAGCGTCTGGAGGTCGTGGAGGCCTTCCGGGATTCCGGCAACCGTCCTGAATGGATGATCATGAACGTGCTGCCCGTGATCCCGCCCGATCTGCGGCCCATGGTCCAGTTGGACGGCGGCCGTTTCGCCACCTCCGATCTGAACGATCTGTACCGGCGCATTCTGAACCGCAACAACCGTCTGGAACGGCTGCTGGAGCTGGGCGCCCCCGAGATCATCGTCCGCAACGAGAAGCGCATGCTGCAGGAAGCTGTCGACGCGCTGATCGATAACGGCCGCCGCGGCCGCCCCGTAACGGGCCCCGGCAACCGTTCCTTAAAGTCTCTGTCCGATATGCTGAAGGGCAAGCAGGGACGTTTCCGTCAGAACCTGCTGGGCAAGCGTGTTGACTATTCCGGCCGTTCCGTTATCGTGGTAGGTCCCGATCTGAAGATCTATCAGTGCGGTCTGCCGAAGGAAATGGCCATCGAGCTGTTCAAGCCCTTCGTTATGCGGGAGCTGATCGTGCGCGGTATGGCGCACAACGTCAAGAGCGCCAAGAAGATGGTCGACCGGGTACAGTCCGAGGTCTTCGACGTGCTGGAAGAGGTGATCAAGGAGCATCCCGTGATGCTGAACCGTGCCCCTACACTGCACCGTCTGGGTATCCAGGCCTTCGAGCCCATCCTGGTAGAGGGCAAGGCTATCCGCCTGCACCCGCTGGTATGTACCGCCTTCAACGCCGACTTCGACGGCGACCAGATGGCTGTTCACCTTCCGCTGAGCGTGGAAGCTCAGGCCGAGTGCCGCTTCCTGCTGCTGTCCCCGAACAACCTGCTGAAACCCTCCGACGGCGGCCCCGTGGCCGTACCTTCTCAGGATATGGTCCTGGGTATCTACTACCTGACCCAGGAGCGCCCCGGCGTGAAGGGCGAGGGCAAGGCCTTCAAGGATCTGAACGAAGCCATTCTGGCTTATGAGAATAAGGAGCTGGATCTGCATGCCGCGATCACCATCCGCCGCGAGGGCGTGGACGCGGAGGGCAAGCCCATCTACGCGCTGGTGCATTCCACGCTGGGCCGCTTCCTGTTCAACGAGATCATCGATCAGGATCTGGGCTTCGTAGACCGCTCCGTGCCCGGCAACGAGCTGGCGCTGGAGATCGACTTCCAGTGCGCCAAGAAGCATCTGAAGAAGATCCTGGAGAAGGTCATCAACGTTCACGGTACCACCAAGACCGCAGAGGTCCTGGATAAGATCAAGGCCATCGGCAATAAGTACTCCACCCGCGCTGCCATGACGGTATCCGTATCCGATATGACGGTACCTGCCAGCAAGCAGCAGATCCTGGCGGAGGCCCAGGCCACGGTTGACCTCATCAATGAGAACTACCGCTTCGGTCTGACCACCGATGAGGAACGCTACAAGGAGGTCGTGGCGACCTGGAACGAGGCCGACGGACATCTGGCCAAGGATCTGATGGCCGGCCTCGACAAATACAACAACATCTTCATGATGGCTGACTCCGGCGCCCGTGGTTCCGACAAGCAGATCAAGCAGCTGGCCGGCATGCGCGGCATGATGGCCGATACCTCCGGCCGTACCATCGAGCTGCCCATCAAGTCCAACTTCCGTGAAGGTCTGGACGTACTGGAATACTTCATGTCCGCTCACGGCGCCCGCAAGGGTCTGTCCGATACCGCTCTGCGTACCGCAGACTCCGGTTACCTGACCAGACGTCTGGTGGACGTTTCCCAGGACGTGATCATCCGGGAAGAGGACTGCGCCGTGAACGGTGAGATCCCCTTCATGGAGATCGAGGCATTTACCAACGGCGCCAACAACGACGTGGTGGAGAGCCTGCAGGAAAGAATTACCGGCCGTACCGCTGCCGAGGACATTCTGGATCCCCGCACCGGCGAGATCGTGGTGCATAAGAACGAGCTGATCCGTCCTCTGAAGGCCGCTGCCGTGGCCGCCACCGGAGCGACCAAGATCAAGATCCGTACGATCCTGACCTGCCGCTGCCACACCGGTATCTGCTCCAAGTGCTACGGTGCCAACATGGCTACCAGCGAGCCGGTCCAGATTGGTGAAGCCGTCGGTATCATTGCCGCTCAGTCCATCGGTGAACCCGGTACGCAGCTGACCATGAGAACCTTCCACACCGGCGGTGTGGCCGGCGACGATATCACCGGCGGTCTGCCCCGTGTTGAGGAGCTGTTTGAAGCCCGTAAGCCGAAGGGCGTTGCCATCATCACCGATATTGCCGGTGAGGTATTCGTTAAGGATACCAAGGAACGCCGCGAGGTCGTGGTGACCAATTCGGATACCGGCGAGACAAAGAGCTATCTGATCCCCTACAATATGCGCATCCGTGTCAAGGCCGGCGACGTGCTGGAGGCCGGTGACGCCATCACCGAAGGCAGCGTGAACCCTCACGATCTGCTGCGGATCAAGGGCGTCAGAGCCGTTCAGGACTACATGCTGCGCGAGGTGCAGAAGGTTTACCGTCTGCAGGGCGTGGAAATCAACGATAAGCATATCGAAGTGATCGTCCGCCAGATGATGAAGAAGATCCGCGTGGAAAAGGCCGGCGACGGCGAAGTGCTGGCCGGCGTGACCATGAATCTGCTGGACTTCATGGACATGAACGAGCGTCTGGAGGCCGAGGGCAAGGAGCCGGCCGAGGGCAAGCAGGTGATGCTGGGTATCACCAAGGCCTCTCTGGCAACGGATTCCTTCCTCAGCGCCGCTTCCTTCCAGGAGACCACCAAGGTCCTGACGGAGGCTGCCATCAACGGCCGTATCGACAGACTGGAAGGCCTGAAGGAGAACGTGCTGATCGGTAAGCTGATCCCTGCCGGTACCGGTATGAAGCGTTATCAGCAGGTCTCCCTGTCCTCCGATTTCGAAGAAGCCCCGAAGAAGACCTACGTGCCGAAGCCGGTGGCTATGGACGAACGGATCCAGGATGATGACGACGATGACGACGAAGAAGAGGAACTGCTTCCCGACGTGGAAGAAGAGGATAAGGAAGACGAGGCCTGAGGCCTGCACTTCCGAAAAGCCGCCCGCCCCGGAAAGGGGCCGGGCTGCTTTGGCTTTGCGGCAGCTTTACGCGGCGACCGGGCAGCTGACAGGATCCCGCCGCCCCGCACCGTCCCGCCGGATAACCCCAAAAAAACTGCCGTGCCCAGCCCCGTGGGGCGGCACGGCAGTTTTTGAATTTTCAAAAG